>DAOLLE010000007.1:0-19362 GCA_035331205.1 Burkholderiaceae bacterium | reverse complement strand
AGGAAGATCTGGTGGCTGTCCTTGTCGGCGAAGCGGTTGATCTTGTCCTCGATGCTCGGGCAGTAGCGCGGCCCGACGCCCTCGATCACGCCGGTGAACATCGGGCTGCGGTCGAAGCCGGTGCGCAGAATGTCGTGGGTGCGGCTGTTGGTGTGCGTGATCCAGCAGGGCAGCTGGCGCGGGTGCTGGCCGGCGTGGCCGAGGAAGCTGAACACCGGCACCGGATCCAGGTCACCGGGCTGCTCGATGCACTTCGAGAAGTCGATGCTGCGCCCGTCGATGCGTGGCGGCGTGCCGGTCTTCAGCCGGCCCTGCGGCAGCTTCAGCTCCTTGAGCCGGCGCGACAGGCTGATGGCTGGCGGGTCGCCCGCGCGGCCGGCGGGGTGGTTGGCCAGGCCGACGTGCACCTTGCCGTCGAGGAAGGTGCCGGCGGTCAGCACCACCGTCTTGGCGCGAAAGCGGATGCCCACCTGCGTCACCGCGCCGACCACGCGCTCGCGCTGGCCGTCGCTCTCGACCATCAGGTCATCCACCGCCTGCTGGAAGAGCCAGAGGTTGGGCTGGTTCTCCAGCCGGTGGCGGATCGCGGCCTTGTAGAGGATGCGGTCGGCCTGCGCCCGGGTGGCGCGCACGGCGGGGCCCTTGCTCGAATTGAGGATGCGGAACTGGATGCCCGCCTCGTCGGTGGCTGCGGCCATCGCGCCGCCCAGCGCGTCCACCTCCTTGACGAGGTGGCCCTTGCCGATGCCGCCGATCGAGGGGTTGCAGCTCATCTGGCCGAGCGTCTCGATGTTGTGGCTCAGCAGCAGCGTGGCGCAACCCATGCGCGCTGCGGCGAGCGCGGCCTCGGTACCGGCGTGGCCGCCGCCGACCACGATCACGTCGAATTCCTGGGGATACAGCATGGCGGGCGAATCTGTGGGGCGGGGGACCGGTTGTCCAAAACAGGACTGCCCGCCGTCACCGGAAAGGCGTCGGCAGGCAGCGCAGGGTGTGCGGGGGAGCCTGGATTTTAGGCGGGGGCTGTCGGCCCGTCACCCTCGTGGGCATGGGTGGCAGTTGGCGGAGGACCGATGTTTCACGTGAAACATCGACCGGTCCGAGCGTGGCTCAGCCCTCGCCCAGCGTTGCCTGGCGGCGCTGCCACAGCGCGGTGATCACCTCCGGCACCAGCCGGCTCAGCGCATCGCGCTCGGCCACATCGGCCAGGCGCTCGGCCTCCTCTTCGCCGAGCAGGTCGGGGTCGGCACCGAGTTCGACGATGGGCTGCAGCAGCGCCGACCACTCCTCGTCCTCGAACAGCGGCTCCCAGTAGTCCGGCGCCAGCTCGGTGGCGATCAGGAAGCCGGCGCACCAGTTCCCGGCGTCGACCCACAGGCCGTCGCCGGCGTCCTCGGCCGGATCGTCCTCACCCTCGGTGGTCGCTGGCGGGGGCGGATCCTTGCGCTCCGCCACGCCGAAGAAGGGCTCCAGCGCGTCCGGGTCGGCGCGCAGCTGGCGGTCGATGCTGGCCAGGTGGCGCAGCAGCATCTGCGCCACGCGCTTGGTCTGCTTGCCGCTGGGGAATGGAGGCTCCTCGCCGGCCTCGCCGCCCCAGGCGCGCGGCACCCAGTCGTCGGCGGAGGGCAGCTGCGGCGCGAGCAGCAGGGCGGTGAGGTAGCCGTCGAGCGCCTCGATGTCCATCGCCGCATCGTCCGGCACGGCGGCGAGCAGGGCGTCGAGCTGGTCGAGCTCAGCGTCTTCGAGTGGGGCGTTGTCGAGGGCAGGGTTGTATTGCGGGTGCTTCACTTGGGGGATTCCTGTCGGGTCGGGCCGGCGCGGCCGAGGAACGATGGGTCCGAGTGTGGCACGTCCACCGCCCTATGATGCGCGCCACCATGGACTGCCGCCCCCACTGCGCCGCTTGCTGCATCGCCCCGTCGATCACCAGCCCGATCCCGGGCATGCCTCAGGGCAAGCCGGCGGGGGTGCGCTGTGTGCAGCTCGATGAGGTGGATCGCTGCCGGCTCTTCGGCCGGCCGGATCGCCCGGCCTTCTGCGGTGGCCTGCGGCCTTCGATCGAGATGTGCGGGCGCAGTCGCACCGAGGCACTGCACTGGCTGGGCCGGATGGAGGAAGCCACCCGGCCCGGCGCCTGACCCGGCATCCGGGCTGGCGGGCTACTTCGTCAGCTGAATCTGATCGAGGTAGAGCGTGCCGGCGCTGGCGCTCATCAGTTGCAGGTTGATGCGCTTGACGAGGTTCGGGTTGCCGAGCTGGGCGCGGGTGAGGATCACGTCGGTCCAGGTGTTGGCGGCCAGGGTCAGCGTGACGGCGCCGGTCTCGCCCGCCGAGTCCTGGGTCTGCACCGAGATGCGCAGCGGCAGGGCGCTGGAGCTGTAGGCCCAGAAGCGCAGCGTGGCCGTGGCCGATGCGGCGATGCCGCTGCCGTGGCGCAGCGATACGCCGCCCCAGCCCTGCAGGTCGGCGCGCAGCGACTTCGTGCCCACCTTGATCGGCGTGGTGTTGGCGAAGTTGCGCGTCGCGCTCCAGGACCAGTCGGCCCAGGTGGCGGCGAGGCTGTCGGTGTAGATCAGCGTGGCCGCGGTGGGGCAGGCGCTGGTCTTGACGGTGATCGCGTTGCTGGCGGCCGAGAGGTTGCCGGCGGCATCCCGCGCCTTGAGCGTGAAGCTGTAGCTGCTGCCGCAGTACAGCGAGGTCAGGGTGGCCGAGGTTCCCGTCAGCCCGCCGGTCACCAGGCTGCTGCCGTTGTAGAGCTCGTAGCTGCTCACGCCCACGTTGTCGGTGGCGGCCTTCCAGCTCAGGGTGGCGCCGGTGGCGGTCACGCCGGCTGCAGCCAGGGCGGTGGGGGCGGTCGGTGCCTGGCTGTCCACGGCGCCGTTGGGCATCAGGCGGGCGAGCAGCTGGATGTAGGCCGCCTGGTAGTAGATCGCCGGCTCGGTCACCTCCCAGGAGTTCTCCGGCCAGGGGCTGTTCCAGTCCTTGTAGGCCTTCTGCGGCGGCTGGCTGGCCAGCCCGGCGACGCTGCCGGTGTAGGTCCGGTTCGGCCCGCCGGTCAGGTAGCCGGGCGGCGGGCCATAGGTGGAGGTCTTGGCGCTGTCCCAGACCGAACCGTCGCGGAACCAGTTGTGGAAGATCTCGCTGACCGAGGATTCGGCGCCGTAGGCCGCCATGTTGGACAGCATCACCAGCCCGAGCGGGTTGGCGCCGTGCAGCCAGTGCAGGTGCTGCTGCGCCACCTCCTGGTAGAGCGTGGCGTTGGCCGGGTTGATGCCGAACTGCACGAAGTCCAGGTTGATGGCCCCGGCGATCGAGCGCGTCTTGTTGTGCCCCCAGTTGAACTCGCTGTCGGCGAGGTAGGCGCGGTACAGGTCGGTGCCGGCGCTGTAGTCGGTGATCGACACGGTGCCGTTCTGATTGGCCTTCTGGCTTCGGATCGCCGTGGCCACGCTGTTGCTGACGCCGCTCAGGCCGGCGTAGCGCAGCAGCGCCACCTGCAGCGGTGCCCAGTAGGGGCCCCACCAGTTGATGCGCACCGGCTGCACCAGGCTGTAGTTCGCCTCGACGAAGCTGCGGTACTCGGCCTTGCCGGTGGCTTCGTACAGCGAGATCGCGGCGAGCAGTGCGCTGCTGCGCTGCCCCTCGGCATCGACGTCGGCGTCGCCGGCCTTGATGTCGCCGTCGTCGCAGGTGGTCTCGAAGGTGGTGAAGTTGGCGGTGGTGGTCTTCGTCCGCGCCCAGGCCGCCTCGGCCCGCGTGAGCAGGTCGGCTGCGTAGCTGGCCTGCGACGGGATGGCCTTGTAGACCACCGAAGCGGCGCCGAACATCGCGCTGCCGGCCAGGGTGGCCGAGCTGCACTCGGGCAGGTAGTAGCGCGGCCGGGTGTCGCTGCTCGGTGGCGTCACATCGCCGTCGTAGGTGTCCAGCCCGACCTTCAGGAACAGGCCGTTCGTCCCGCTGGCGTTCTGCATGCGCTTGAGGAACTCCAGCTCGACCTTGACCTCGTCGAGCAGGTCCGGCAGGCCGTTGCCCGATTCCGGGATGCCGTTGGCATCGCCGAACACCGCCGGGTTCATCCGGTAGGCATCGAGCAGCAGCAGCACCGCCTCCTGCGCGAAGGTGGTGTACTTGTTCGTGTCGCCGGCATCGGCCCAGCCGCCGCTCAGGTCGCGCGCGGTCGAGGCCACGCCCTTGGCCCAGCGGCTGGTGGCCTGGCGGTCCTGGTTGGCCCGCTCGTAGGAGGCGCCATCGGCCCAGCGCGCATCGGCGTAGGGCACGGCCTTGGCGAAGTTCAACCGCTGGTAATAGAAGGTGCGCAGGGCCTGCTTCAGCACCGCGTCGTAGACCCCGGTGCCGATCTCGAAGCGGTGCGAGCCGACGTTGTTGAGCGTGTCGAAGAGGTAGTACGAGCCTGGCGTGGTCAGGGCCGAGAAGTCGACCTGCCAGCCCCGGTCGCCGGACTGGGTGTGGGTGGCGCCGCTCTTCCAGGCCTGGGCGGTGAGGCTCAGCACCACCGCATCGTCGGCCCAGCGGCGCACCTGGATCTGCCCGCTGCCGGTGCCCGGCGTGTAGGCCTCGGCCGCGTTCCAGCCCACCTGCGGATCGGCCAGGATGGCCACCTTGCGCATCGTCGGCAGGTAGCCGAACTGATCGATCTTGATCAGCGTCGAGGTGGTGGTGGGTGCGGCCCAGGTCGCGGTGGGGCTGCCCAGTGCGGTCAGCAGCGCACAGGCGGCGGCGATGCGGCGCAGGCGGCTGCGCAGCGGTGTCGTGGTGGTGGTCATCAGAGGTTCCCCGCAGGCACCCGGCTCCGTGCCGGGTTTCGTGGCCCGGCGTGCTTCGGCCGGAGCGAAGAACAGTCTGGCGAGCCTTGCCAGGCTGCGCCAAGTGCTGTTGCGTCTGCTTACCCCGGGTGGGTCGACGTGCGGGCAATGAACGACGGCCGAGGCCGCCGTGCCGCTGGTTCACGGGGCACGGGTTGGGCTCGGTCAGCCGAACATCGCCGCCAGGTCGACGCTGCTGCGTCGGCCGAGGGCGTCGCCCTGTTCCTCAAGCCAGCGCAGGGCGCGTTGCCGCCCCAGCGATTTCAGGTGCAGCAGGAAGGGCCGGTGCGCCAGCAGCTTGGTCTCGCTGCCGAGGTGGCCCAGGGCGTCCTGCGCGTCGATCAGGTGCAGCCGCAGACGCCTCAGCCGGCGCTCCAGCGGGCCCAGCGCCAGCCAGGATCCGTGCGCCAGTTGGCAGGATTCGCCCAGCAGCGCGGCCTCGCGCTGGAAGGTGGCGTTGAAGGCGATCTCCACCGCGCGGGTGCGAATGGCGGCGGCCTGCGTTGGTAGGCCGGGATGCTCGAGCAGGCTGAGCATCACGATCAGCAGGTCGGCCGCGTGCGACTCGTGCACCAGTGGGAAGAGGGCGGGGTTGGCGGCGTAGCCACCGTCCCAGTAGGGGTGGCCGTCGATTTCGACGGCGTGGTGGAGGGTGGGCAGACAGGCGGAGGCCAGGGCCACGTCCACCGACAGTTCGGCGTTGCGGAACAGGCGCAGCCGGCCGGTATCCGCGCGGGTGGCGGCGATGTACAGCGTCAGCGCATCCGGGCGCCGCAGGCGCTCGAAGTCCACCTGCTCGCGCAGCAGGTCGGCCAGCGGATTCAGCCCGAGCGGATTCAGCTGGTAGGGCGAAAGGAACTGCGTCCACTGCAGCATCAGCTGCAGGCCGGGGGCGAGGCCGGGCTGCTCGGGGTCGCCCTCGATGAACCACTCGGTGGGCAGCTGGCCGGCCAGCCGGTCCCAGAAGGTGGCGAGTGCCTCGCGCGCGGCATCGGGGCCACCGCGGGCCAGGCCGTCGGCCAGCACGAGCGCGTTCATGGCCCCGGCACTGGTGCCGCTGACGGCGTCGAAGTGGAAGCGTCCTGACTCCAGCAGCGCGTCGAGCACGCCCCAGGTGTAGGCGCCGTGGGCGCCACCGCCCTGCAGCGCGAGGCTGAGCGGTAGCGGAGACGGAGATCGGATGGGGCGCCAGAGGGACATGGTGGATGGTGGAGGCTGGGGCCTGGGTGCTGCCGGAGCGTGGGGTGGGGGAGGCGCCGAGGATCAAGCAAGTGTCGCGCGCCGTGCTGCCCGGAGTGTGACGGGCCGGTGGAGGCCTCGGGACGGGCCATGTTCCACGTGAAACATGCGGCGCCGGTTTCCTCGATTTTGGGCGTTGTTCCGGGTACCGCGCGGGTCGATCGGGCCGCAGACTGCAGGGGAATTGAGCCCTCTCAGGATCATCACCATGTTGGACCGAATCGTGATCGAGAAAGTCGGCGCCGGGCTGGGCCTGGCCTTCGCCCTCGCGCTGCTGGTGAAGATGCTGCTGCCGCACGCCCGCCGGGTGCAGGTGGACCTGTGGCTGCACACCCAGCGGCTGCGTCTGCGGCCGGGCCTGCGCACACCGCGGGCTGTCCGGGTGGCCGAACCTGCTGTCGAGGTGCTGCCGGCAGCGCCGGCCTCGGTACCCGCCGCCATCCCGCTGGCGGTCCCCGCGCACGGCCAGCCTGCACCCCGCCCGGCGTACCCCCACCGCCCGATCCCCCGGTCGTCGACCCGTGGGCGACGGCAGGAGGGCGAGTGGAACGGCAACGTCTTCCACCTGCGCCCCAACCCGGCGCGTCGGGCGCTGCACTGACGCGGCAACGGCGTCACAGCGCACAAAGCGCAACGGCGCCCGAGGGCGCCGTTGCTTTGTTTCCGGTCAACCTCGACCGGGCAGGGGTCACACCCGGATCACTGCGGGATCATCCCGGTCAGCCAGTAGGCCTGCAGGTAGGTGATGACGCCGACGATGGTCGCGAAGAACAGGCTGTGCTTGAGTGTGAAGCGGAACAGGTCCGACTCCTTGCCCACCAGCCCCACCGCGGCGCAGGCCACCGCGATGGACTGCGGCGAGATCATCTTGCCGGTCACGCCGCCGGTGGTGTTGGCCGCCACCAGCAGGGTGTCGCTCACGCCGATCTGGTGCGCGGTGGTCGCCTGCAGCGAGCCGAACAGCGCGTTGGCCGAGGTGTCCGAGCCGGTCAGGAACACGCCCAGCCAGCCCAGGAAGGGCGAGAAGAAGGGGAAGGCAGCGCCCGTGCCGGCCAGGACCAGCGCCAGCGTGGACGACAGGCCGGAGTAGTTGGCCACGAAGGCGAAGGCCAGCACCATGCCGATCGAGAAGATCGGGCGGCGCAGATCGCTCAGCACCTCACCGAAGGTGCGCAGGCCCTCGCTGGGCTTCATGCGCAGCACCAGCATCGACAGCACGGCCGCGATCAGGATCGCGGTGCCGGTGGCGGACACCAGGTCGAGCTTGTAGATCGCGTCGTAGGCCTTGTTCGACGCCACGATCGGCGCGGTCTTGATCACCAGATTGTGCAGGTGCGGGATCTCGAACTTGAACACCAGCCCGGCCAGCGCGCCGCCCTTGTCGAACAGCATCTTGAAGGGCTTGAGGCTCCAGATCGTGACCAGCACGGTGAGGATCACGAAGGGCGACCAGGCCTTGACGATCTGTCCGGCGCTGTAGCCGGAGGGCTGGCGCTTGGACGGCGCCTCGGACAGCAGCGGGGCACCGGCGACCGCGGAGGCACCGACGCCGCCGGCGGTGGCGAAGCGGAAGGTTTCCTTGGGTTGCCAGACCTTCAGGAACAGCGTCAGGCAGATCAGGCTGATCAGCGCGGAGGTGATGTCCGGCAGCTCGGGGCCCAGGTAGCTGGCGGTGAAGTACTGGCTCACCGCGAAGCTGCCCCCGGCAACCAGCACGGCCGGCCAGGTGTCCTTCACGCCCTTGAGGCCGTTCATCATGAACACCAGCCAGAACGGCACGAACACGGACAGCAGCGGCAGCTGGTGGCCGGCCATCTTGCCGATCAGAAAGGGGTCGATGCCCGTGACCTTGCCGGCCACCAGGATGGGGATGCCCATTGCGCCGAAGGCCACCGGGGCGGTGTTGGCGATCAGGCACAGGCCGGCGGCGTACAGCGGGTTGAAGCCCAGGCCCACCAGCAGCGCGGCGGTGATGGCCACCGGGGCGCCGAAGCCGGCCGCACCTTCCAGGAAGGCGCCGAAGGCGAAGCCCACCAGCAGCATCTGCAGGCGCTGGTCATCGGTCACCGACAGGATCGACGCGCGGATGACGTCGAACTGGCCGGTCTTGACGGTGATCTTGTAGAGGAACACCGAGCACACGATGATCCACGCGATCGGCCACAGGCCGTAGAGGAAGCCGTAGCCGGCCGAGGCCAGCGCCATGTCCACCGGCATGCCGTAGAACAGCACCGCGATGAGCAGCGACAGGCCGACGGTGATCGATCCGGCCACGTGGCCTTTCATGCGGCGCACCGCAAGCGCGAAGAAGAAGAACACCACCGGGATCACGGCGACCAACGCGGAAATCGCGAGGTTGCCGGCCGGGTCGTAGTTTTGCAGCCAGGTTTCAGGCATGAGGACTCCTAGGCCACCCGGCGGGGGCACCGGGCGGTTGGACAGGTTCAGGGTCGAACGGGGAGGGCGGGGAGGGAAAACGGGGTCGGGCGCCGTGCGGGCTCGGCCTCAGGCCGGTGCCGCTGCGTGGGCGCAGTCGTCGAGCAGGGCTTCCAGGCTGCGGTAGGGAATACCGGCGTGGCTGGACAGGCCGATCTGGCAGGTGCGGCTGGCCGACACGCCGCAGCCGCAGCCCTCGGGCAGCAGCGGCTTCAGGCGCTTGAGGCTGTTGGCGTTCAGCTCGGGGCGGTTGAAGCCCATGTCGCCGGCAAAGCCGCAGCAGGCGATGTCGGGCACCGTCACCTCGCCGGCGCACCGCTTGGCCAGCGCGACCAGCTTGGCGCCGGCGCCGAGTTTGCTGGTGGCGCAGGGCACGTGCACCGCGAGCTGCTCGACCTGGGGCTTGAGTTGCAGGCGGGGCACCACGCGCTCGCTCAGGAAGCTCACCGCGTCGTGCAGCTGCAGGCGCGCGTCCAGCTGGCCGGCGCGCTGCGCGTCGATCAGCCGCAGCGCGCAGGGTGCGTTGTCCAGGTAGACGGGGATGTGGCCGTTGCCGCTGGCCTCCAGCAGCGCGGCCTCGGTGCGGCGCAGGGCGGCCAGCGCGGCGTCGCTCGCGCCCTTGCTGTCGAAGGGCTGGCCGCAGCACAGCGTGGCGATGCGCGCCGGCAGCTTCGGCGCCCAGCCGGCCTTGCGCAGCAGGCGGAAGGCCGAGTCGGCCAGCGTGTCGCCGCCGCCCGGGTTCTCGGCGAAGGTGCGGTTCACGCAGCTGGCGAAGTAGACCAGCGGCTCGCCCTGGCCGGCGGGAACGTCGGCGGGCAAGCGACCCGCCGGCCCCGGCGTGGCCACCGGGGCCACCGGCAGCACCGGGATCACCTTGTGCACCGCCTCGTTCAGGCTGTGCACCCGGTCGGCACCTAGCACCCCACGGGCCAGCTTGAGCACGCCCAGGCCGGCGCGCGCCGTGCCCACCACGCTGCCCAGGTGCCGCTCCAGCGTGTCGGCCAGGGCGGGGCGGGCGGCGGGGCCGCGCAGCTTCTTCACCAGCAGCCCGGTGTTGATGCCCACCGGGCAGCGCGTGGCGCACATGCCGGTGGTGGCGCAGGTGTCCAGGCCCAGCCAGCCGTACTGCTGCTGCAGCTCGGCCAGCAGCGCGGCATCACTCCCGTCGCGCTGCAGCTGCTGGATGCGCCGCCACATCACGATGCGCTGGCGCGGCGTCAGCGACAGGCCGTTGGACGGGCACACCGGCTCGCAGAAGCCGCACTCGATGCACTTGTCGACGAGGTCGTCCGCCGCGGGCAGGCGCTTCAGGTCCTTCAGGTGGATCTGCTCGTCGCGGCTGATGATCACGTCCGGGTTCAGCAGGCCGGCCGGGTCGAACAGGCGCTTGATGTCCACCATCACGCCGTAGGCCTCGTCACCCCACTCCAGGCGGACGAAGGGCGCCACGTTGCGGCCCGTGCCGTGCTCGGCCTTCAGCGAGCCGCCGAACTCCACGGCCACCAGCTGGCCCACGTCGTCCATGAAGCGGCTGTAGCGCTGCACCTCGGCGTCGCTGTCGAAGCCGGGGGCGAAGACGAAGTGCAGGTTGCCGTCCAGCGCGTGGCCGAAGATCAGCGCCTCGTTGTAGCCGTGCTGCTCCAGCAGCGCGCGCAGGCGCAGCACGCCCTCGGCCAGGCGCTCGACCGGGAAGGCCACGTCCTCGATCACGCAGGTCGTGCCCACCGGCCGCGTCGCGCCCACCGCCGGGAAGAGGCCCTTGCGCACCGCCCAATAGGTCTCGCAGACGGCAGGGTCGGTCGAGAAGCCGCTGTGCGCCGACGGCCCGTGCACCAGCAGCACGCCGTTCACCTCGTCGCAGCGCTGGGCCAGCTCATCGGCGCTGGCGCCGCGGGTCTCGATCAGCAGCGCCGCCGCGCGCGGGGCCTGCTCGCGGTACAGGAAGCCCGGCAGCCCGGTCTTGCCCTGCACGGCGATGATGCTCGGCCGGTCCACCAGCTCCACCGCATCCACCGCGCCCTGCGCCTTCAGCGCGCTCACCGCCTGGCAGGCCGACTCCAGCTCATCGAACAGCACCAGGCAGGAGGCCTTGTGCGGGTGGTCCGGCACCGTGTCGTAGGTGATGCTGGCGATGAAGCCCAGCGTGCCCTCCGAGCCGATCATCAGGTGCGCCAGCATGTCCATCGGGTCGATGAAATCCAGCAGCGCGTTGATGCCGTAGCCCGTGGTGTTCTTCAGCCGGTACTTGCGGCGCACCTTGGCTTCCAGCTCCGGGATCGAGCGGATGCGCAGCGCCAGCGCCTGCAGGCCGCCCAGCAGGTCGGCGTGGCTGTGGCGGAAGGCCACCACGCTGGCCGCATCGGCCGTGTCCAGTAGCGTGCCGTCGGCCAGCATCACCCGCAGCGCCGCGAGCGTGTGGTAGCCGTTCTGCGCCGTGCCGCAGCACATGCCCGAGCTGTTGTTGGCCGCGATGCCGCCGATGCGCGCGGTGGCGATCGACGCCGGATCCGGGCCGATCTTGCGGCCGAAGCGCCGCAGCGCGTCGTTCGCATGCTGGCCGATCACGCCCGGCTGCAGGCGGATGCGCGCGCCGTTGTCCAGCACCTCGATGCCCGTCCAGCCCTCCTGGATCAGCACCAGCACCGAGTCCGTCACCGCCTGGCCGGACAGGCTGGTGCCCGCCGCGCGCAGCGTCACCGCCACCTGGTGCTCCTGCGCCAGGCGCAGGACCGCAGCCACTTCCGCCTCGTTGAGCGCGCGCACCACGATCTGCGGCAGCAGTCGGTAGAAGCTCGCGTCGGTGCCGTAGGCCAGCGTGCGGGCCGGGTCGGTGATCAGGCGCTCCGCGCTCACGTGCGGGCGCAGGGCTTCCAGAAAGGCGGCGTGTTGCGGTGACATCGGGCGATCGTGCGGCAGGCCGACCGCGCCCCGCGGCGGCTCGGTTCCGGCGGGTCGATCGACAGTTGGTTAATTGGTCAGTCCACTAGAGTGGCCTGCGGGCCGGATTAAACGGTTACAACGGCGGCCCGTCAATCCAGAATGCCTAGGGTTTACACCTAAAATGGCGAGAATTGGTCGGTGGTCAGACCAATTCGATGGGGCGGATCCGCGGTACTACGTAGGTTTGATATCATTGGTCTGACCAATTAGGATCCCGCATGCCCGACCCGCTGACCGCCCTCCAGCCGCTGGCCACCCGCAAGCTGTCCGATCAGATCGTTGCGCAGCTCGAAACGCTGCTGCTCGAAGGCAGCTTCCGCCCCGGTGACCGCCTGCCGCCCGAGCGCCAGCTCGCCGAGCAGCTCGGCGTGTCGCGCCCCTCGCTGCGCGAGGCGCTGCAAAAGCTCGCCGCCCGCGGCCTCGTCGTGGCCCGCCAGGGCGGCGGCACCTACGTCACCGAGCGGCTCGACGCCGGCTTCACCGAGCCCTGGCAGGAGATGCTCGCGCGCCACCCCGAGTTGCACCGCGACGTGCTCGAATTTCGCCGCATGCTCGAAGGCACGGTCGCCCGCCTGGCCGCCGAGCGCGCCACCGAGGCCGACCGCGAGCGCATCGCCCGCCTCTACGCCGAGATGCAGGCCGCCCACGCCCGCGACGCCCGCGAGCAGACCTCCGACATCGACGTGCGCTTCCACCAGGCCCTGGCCGACGCGGCGCACAACGCGCTGTTCACCCACCTCACCAGCAGCCTGCTCAACATGCTGCAGGGCCACGTGCACGACAACATCGCCAGCCTCTTTGCCGCCGGCGACGTCAGCGACCAACTGCTCGAACAGCACGGCCGCGTCTGGTCCGCCGTCCAGGCCCGCGACGGCGCGGCCGCCCAGTCCGCCGCCGAGGCGCACATCGACTTCATCGACCGCACGCTGGGCGAGATGCGCGAAGTCGCGACGCGGCAGGAGCGGGCGCAGCGGCGGGGTGGGGCGTAGCAGGGGCGTCGCTCTCCGGGTGAATCGCCGCTCGCCAGCGGGCGGGACAAACTGCAGAATCTCGGTGACACCCGCCGCGCAGAACGGGTGCCGATGAGGAGGAAGCCATGTCGTCCCCGCTACAGCGCTCGTTCCTTTGCCCACCCCCGAGCTCCGTCGCTCCCCAGCCCGCGACGCCGCGCTGTTGCAAGGCGCTGACCCGCGCGCTGGCAGTGCTGGCCCTGCTGAGCCTCGGCGGGGTCAGCCTGCCCAGCCAGGCAGCCGAACCCAGTACCGCTCCGCAGCCGCGCATCGAAGCGGGCATGCATACGGCGTTGATCCGGCGCATCGCTACCGACGCCCAGGGCCGCTGGGCGGTGACGGCATCTGACGATAAGTCTGCGAGGTTGTGGGACTTGGCTTCTGGCAACCAATTGGCTGTGATTCGTCCGCCGCAAGATCTTGGTCACGAGGGGAAGGTCCGTGCTGTGACAATGTCGGGGGACGGGAAATACATTGCGCTAGGCGGGCATACGGGGCTTGATTGGGGTGGAAGTGCATCTGTATATGTCTACTATCACGATACAAAGGAACATCGCGTCACGTGGAAATCCCGAATAGGAGAACTTCCTGACTCTATTTATGGCGTTGCCTTCAGCGCAGGCAAAGGACTCTGGCTGGCAGTTTGCATGCGCGGAGCTAACGGCTTAAGGATATTTGATTCGGACACTGGTCGTCTTACGGGTGAGGATAGAGATTATGGGGGAACTTGCAATAGCGTGGAGTTTTCTAGTAAGCGCGACTCAGAATATCCGCTAAGGTTGCTAACAACAAGTGAAGATGGAAATATTCGCACATATAATATTGGATCTTTCGGTCAGATATTAGGTGGAAAGCCATTTGTGACGGGTAAAGTAAACGGAGGTGAGCGGCCATATGCTGCACGCTTTTCACCGAACGGAAAGCAAGTAGCGGTTGGATTTAGTGACAGCCCGGCGATTCAAGTTATTGATCCAGATACTCTGCACGAGATCTTTCGACCAGACATTCATGGTGTGGCGAATGGGAATTATTACGGCTTGGCGTGGTCGAGAGACGGCCGTCGACTTGCTGCGGCAGGGAGATGGCAAATTAACAAAAAGATCCCTCTTCGAATTTGGTCAGCAAACGATGGTCGCAAGTTGGCTGATCTTTTGGTGGCGACTAATACAGTAATGGATTTGGTTTCTTTGCCAGAAGGCTCTCCAGGTGCCTCGAATGGGGGATGGCTATTTGTGGCGGAGCATCCCGCAATTGGGTTGGTGGACGGCCGCGACAATGTCATTAGAATCCAAGATTCTATTCAGGCAGAGTTTCGCGAGCAAATACATGAATTGAAACTGTCTGACGATGGTCGGGAAGTGGTGTTTGGTTTTGAAATGTTTGGCAAGAGTCCAGTGACCTTCGATCTTGCTGATTTGCAGTTTCATGATTTCTTGCCGAGCACAAAATTCAACGGCCCTAGAACTGATTTCCCTGGCCTCGAAGAGAAGGACTGGAGGAATGCATGGATGCCGCGATTGAATGGGCAAGTACTCGATTCGGAAGATCTTGAGACATCGCGTAGTTTGGTCGTAGATGCAAAGGCTGATTACTTTGCACTTGGCACGGATTGGTGGTTGAGATATTTTGATCGAAGTGGTCGTTTGCTCTGGAAGTCCGCAGCGCCAGGAAATACTTGGGCTGTAAACCTGAGCCGCAACGGCCGCTGGGTCGTAGCAGCTTACGGCGATGGAACGATCCGCTGGCACCGCGTGAGCGATGGCCAGGAGGTGCTGGCCTTCTTCCCGCACGCCGACCGCCAGCGCTGGGTGTTGTGGACGCCAGAGGGGTTTTATGCGGCTTCCGAGTCACGGAATGGCGTGGGAGGAGGAGCAGAGTTGTTGGGATATCACATCAACCGTGGCCGAAACCGTATGGGGGAGTTCGTGACGGCGGCGCAGCTGTCCGAAACTTTCCACAACCCCGCTCTGGTCTCCAAGCGCTTGAGCGCGGACGGCGATGTGCTGATGGCCGAGGCGGTGAAGACCATCGGCTCGGTCGACGACCTGCTGGCCCGTGCGCAGAGCCTGCCGCCGGCGCTGAAGGTGGCGCTGCCGCCGGGTGGCCGGCTGGAGGGCGACACCGAAGTGACGGTGGAGATGACGCTGGAAGACCGCGGCGGTGGCATCGGGCCGGTGCGGCTGTTTGTCGACGGTTATCTGGTGGAGGGCCGGCAGGGCGCGTCGAGTGAAGGGGTGACGGTCAAGCGCAGCTACACCCTGCGGCTCGCTCCGGGGGCGCGGAACATCGAGCTGCAGCCAACCAGCCTGCGCGGCGTGGCCGGCAACAGGAGCGCACCCATTCCGGCCCTACTGCGCGCCGCCCAGCCGGGCAGCACGCTGCACATCCTGGCCGTGGGGGTGCAGGCCTACCAGGACAAGTCGCTCAACCCGCTGGCGCACAGCGTCAACGACGCGCGCGACGTGGCCGCCGAAATCGCCCGCCGCGCCCAGCCGCTGTTCAAGACCGCGCTGCCCGATCCCATCGTGCTGACCGAGCAGCAGGCAACGCGCGAGGGCATCGATGCCGCCTTCGAGCAGCTCAAGGCGCGCATGAAGCCGGAGGACACGCTGGTGATCTTCCTGGCCGGCCATGGGCAGGCGCGCATCGGCACCTACACCTACCTGCCCTGGGACTACCAGCCCGGCGCCACGGGCAAGCGCGGCGAGGGCCTGAACGAAAAGCGCCTGTTCGAGATGCTGCAGCAAAGCCCGGCGCGCACGCTGCTGTTGATCGACACCTGTGACGCCGGTGGCATGGTGGACATGCTGGCCGGCGCCTACCAACGCATGAGCAAGGAGCGCCAGCGCCCGGTGATCGGCGCCGCCCGCAAGGGTGAGTTCGCGCGCGAGGGCTACAAGGGCCATGGCGTCTTCAGCGCGGCGCTGCTTGACGTGTTGGGGGCAGACGGCAGAGGTAAGTCCTTGAGCGTGGTGCAGTTGCACAGCGAACTGGCCGAAACGGTCGACGAGTTCAGCAAGAAGATGCCAGGCAACTACTTTCAGACCGTGACTGGGCTTACCGACAACGGTGCGTTTCCGGTGGTGCGGCGGTGACGAAACTGGCGGCCAACCCGAGTGATACGGAGGGCAGCGGTGGGCGGCCGGTGCCCCTCAAGCTCTTCATCTCCTACGCGCACGTGGACGACGCCCACCGCGCGGCGCTGGTCGAGCACCTGACGCCGCTGATCGACGCCGGGGTGTTCACGCTCTGGCACGACCGACGGTTGACCGGCGGTCAGGACTGGGCCGGGCAGATCGACCAGCACCTGGCCGCGGCCGACATCGTGCTGCTGCTGGTGAGTAGGCACTTTCTGGCCTCCGAGTACTGCAAGGGCGTCGAGGTGGCGCAGGCCTTGGCCGCAGAGACGGCGGGGCAGTTGCGGGTAATTCCGGTGGTGCTGAAGTCCTGTGCCTGGACCGATGCGCCGATCGGGCGCCTGCAGGCGCTGCCGCACGACGGCCTGCCGATCGTGGAGTCTCCGTACCCGGACCGGCTCTACCAGCAGGTAGTCGAGGGGCTCAAGCAGGTGGCCTTCGACTTGCGGCCGGCGCTGTTGGACCAGAAGGTGCCAGCGCCGATCCCGCCAGGTGCAGGAACCATCGTCCCGCCGCACCCGCCCTGGTATCGCCAGACCGTCTGGCGTGTGGCAGTCGCCAGCTTGGTCGTTCTTCTGCTCGCCGGCGTCCTGTTCGCCTGGCGGATGGCGGCGCTGAGGGCGGCGGTGGACGACGACCTGCGCATCGATCGGCCGGACCTGGCGCTGGAGCGGCTGGAGCCGATGCCGGCCTGGCTCGATGCCTGGCCGGGCTTGCGCCTGTTGCGCGTGGCGGCGCAGTTGCACGACGCTTCCCGCAAAGCCGGCACGGACAGCGCTCGCCTGGAACGAGAGCTGGCAGCGCTGCTGAAGCTGCAACCGGGCAATGCGCACCTGCTGTTCGCGCGTGCGCGGCGTGCCTACTTGCAGGGGGGCGATGAAGGTGTGGACGGCGCACGCAAGGCCTTGCAGACCGTTCTGGCGGCCGATCCGACCTACGCGGCGGCGCAGTCTTACCTTGGTCTGCTGGCCGATCGGGTGGGCGAAGTGGACGTTGCAGCAGGTCACCATGCCCAGGCGCTGGCGTTGGCCCCGACGGTGCCGCAGTACCAGCTGAATCAGGCCCGCAGCCTGCTCGATCTGGGCCGGACGGGTGAGGCCCGGTCGGCCTATGCACGGGTCGACGGCAGCTACGCGCTGGCGCCGGTGGAGGCGGCCCTGGCCAGCTGGGCGCTGGCCAAACCTGCTGAAGCCGAGGCGCAGCAGTCCCGCGCTCTGCAGCTGCTGGGCAACGCCGAAGTGATGGCCCAGTACGCGAACCGAAGCGACTGGGTCTTCCTGTATCCAGATCCCGACGATCCCGGGACGATGAGCGAGCAGGTTCTCGCCGGGGCGGCTCGCCGCTGCTATGTGGAGATGGAGTTGTCGATCAGCGGCGCGCTGGCCGAGCGGGCCACCCCGGCTGCTGGCCCGCTCGCTTGGCCGGCCAGCTGCACCGATCGTGCGGTGAACAAGCAGATCGCCCAGTTGGTGGCCGCCGACCTGTGCCGCTATGTGATCCAGGCGGGAGAGGTCACGGCGCCCTGGGTGGAGATCGCGCAGACTTGGCGTACCAAGCTCGGCATGAAGGCCGGATGCGCCCCTCTCTTGCGGGGACGCGTGGCGCCGCAGACTTGAAGATCTTTCAGGAAGCAGAGTGCGGCAGCGATCGCTCGGGGGCATCATCCGAGCCAAGAAAGACAGGAGGACCTTGTCATGGGGCTGGAGATGCTGACCGATGCCTGGATCGAGGCCCTGTTGGCCTTGCCGAAACGGGTGGAGAACCCATTGGCGCGTGAGCGTGCCGAGGGCAAACATCTGCGGCGTGACTACCAGGTGGTCAGCGACGATGGCCTCCACCGGTTCACCTTGTTCACCCGCCAGAGCACCAAGATTGCGAATGGCTTCAGTGCCGGGTTGCGGTGGCATGCGAAGTCGGGCGAAGAGGTGATCGTGATCCGCTGCAATGGCAGCGACCATCCACACCCGAACGTTCTGGAGCGTGAGCGCATCGAAGAGGCCTGCCACATTCACCTTCTGACCGAGCGATATATTCAGGCGAACCGACGTGGGGAAGGTTTTGCGATCCCCACTGGGGTTTATCGGACGCTGGATGGCGCGCTGCATGAACTGGTCAGGAGGGCCAACATTCGGGGGCTGGATACCGAGGCGGACGGGCCGCGGACGCCGGACCTCTTTGGAGACGATCGATGAATGCCGTCGAACTGGAAGGCGCACTGAGCCAGGCGCTGTGCGGAACCGTGAAGGTGAAGGCCCGTGGGGATGAGCTTTGGCAGGTCGAGACACCCTGGACTTTCCCGGACGGCGATACGTATCCGATCTACGTCAGTCCGGCGCCGACGGGGGGCCTGCGGGTGAGCGACCAAGGCCTGACCCTGATGCGGTTGAGCTACGAGATCGATGTCGGGAAGCTGCGCGACGGGAACCGGGGAAGACTGCTGTCCCAGGTGCTGGCCGATGCGGGGCTGGAGGAGGACGACGGTGAGTTCTTCCTGGATGCGACCGCCGATGACCTGGGCGCCGGGGTCATGCGGCTCGGGCAGGCGTTGACGCGCATCCACGATCTCACCTTCCTGAATCGTTTGCGAGTGGAAAGCACGTTCTACGATGACCTGCGCGAACGCCTGCAATCGCTGGTGGGCGCGGAACATCTCACCGAGAACTACGTCGTGCCGGGCGTCGCCAATGCGCGCGACTACCCGGTGGACTACTTCGTGGCCGGGGGGACTTCACCGCTGTATCTGTTCGGGGTTCCGAACCGGGACAAGGCCAGGCTGGCGACGATCGTGCTGCAGCACCTCGTTCGAGCGCGGCTGGACTTCGACTCCGTAGTGATTTTCCAGAACGCATCGGATCTCTCCAGGCCGGACCTCAGCCGGCTGATGAATGCGGCCAACGACATGGTCGATTCGCTGGATGCCGTCGATGACCTCGAGCGAAAGGTGCTGCGGCGTTTGAAGCGCGCGTGAAACCTGGAAAGACGCGGTCAAAAGGAGAAACGGCGCCCCGCCGGGCGCCGTTCTTCATGGGGTCAGGCCGAAATCAGGCGGCCTTCACCTTCAACCGCCAGGCGTGCAACAGCGGCTCGGTGTAGCCGCTGGGCTGTTCCTTGCCCTTGAAGACCAGGTCCAGGGCGGCCTGGTAGGCGGCGCCGTTGGGGTTGGCAACCAGGCTCTTGTAGAAGGGGTCGCCAGCGTTTTGCTGGTCGACCTTGGCGGCCATGCGGGCGAAGGTCTCGCGCACCTGGGCTTCGGTCACCACGCCGTGCAGCAGCCAGTTGCAGATGTGCTGGCTGGAGATGCGCAGGGTGGCGCGGTCTTCCATCAGGCCGACGTCGTTGATGTCGGGCACCTTGGAGCAGCCCACGCCCGCATCGACCCAGCGCACCACGTAGCCGAGGATGCCCTGGGCGTTGTTCTCGATTTCCTTCTGGCGGTCCTCGGCGCTCCATTCGGCCTTGGCGACCACCGGAATCGTGAGCAGGTCGTTGACCAGCTTGGCGGTGATCTCGGGGTTGGCCGCGTCGCCGCTGGCTTCGATGCCCTGCTGCACCTCGGCCACGCTGACCTGGTGGTAGTGCAGCGCGTGCAGCGTGGCGGCGGTGGGGCTGGGCGTCCAGGCGGTGTTGGCGCCGGCACGGGGGTGGCCGATCTTCTGCTTGAGCATCTCGGCCATCAGGTCCGGCATGGCCCACATGCCCTTGCCGATCTGGGCGCGCCCGCGCAGGCCGCAGGCCAGGCCGATCAGCACGTTGCGGCGCTCGTAGGCGGCGATCCAG
>DAOLLE010000006.1:0-19474 GCA_035331205.1 Burkholderiaceae bacterium | reverse complement strand
CCGAGGCGGTGTTCTACTTCCCCGGCTGCGGCAGCGAGCGCCTGTTCAGCCAGGTCGGTCTGGCCACCCAGGCCATGCTCTGGCACGCCGGGGTGCAGACCGTGCTGCCGCCGGGCTACCTCTGCTGCGGCTACCCGCAGCGCGGCTCGGGCCAGTCCGACCGCGCCGAGCAGATCATCACCGACAACCGGGTGCTGTTCCACCGCGTGGCCAACACGCTGAACTACCTGGACATCAAGACGGTGGTGGTCAGCTGCGGCACCTGCTACGACCAGCTGCAGGGCTACGAATTCGAGAAGATCTTCCCGGGCTGCCGCATCGTCGACATTCACGAGTTCCTCCTTGAGAAGGGCATCAAGCTGTCCGGCCCCGGCAACTTCCTGTACCACGATCCCTGCCACACGCCGATGAAGCTGCAGGATCCGATGAAGACGGTGAAGGCGCTGGTCGGCCCCGGCGTGGTCAAGTCCGATCGCTGCTGCGGCGAGTCCGGCACGCTGGCGCTCAACCGCCCGGACATCTCCACCCAGGTGCGCTTCCGCAAGGAGGAGGAGATCCGCAAGGGGGAAGCCGCCTTGCGCGAAGCGGGCCACCAGGGCGACGTGAAGATCCTCACCTCCTGCCCGGCCTGCCTGCAGGGCCTGAGCCGCTATGGCGATGACTTGGGCAACGGCCTGCTGGAGGCGGACTACATCGTCGTCGAGATGGCGCGGCAGATCCTGGGCGAGAACTGGCTGCCCGATTACGTCCAGCGCGCCAACGCCGGCGGCATCGAGCGCGTGCTGGTGTGAGCGCCCGCTCACGCTGGTTTTGATCGAGCGCAGCTCTGCGTGCCGCGGTCCGCTGCGGTTGTGACCGACAATCCCGGGCTGCCCGGCCCTGTGCCGGGCGCTCTCACCTGCCTTTCCTGGAGTCCCCCATGGCCGGATCTGCGCCCAGCCCGCTGCCTACCGAACTCACGCTGCATCAGCAATCCCGCATCCTGGAGGTGGCCTTCGACGATGGTTGCCGATTCCGGCTGCCTTTCGAGCACCTGCGGGTCTTTTCCCCCTCGGCGGAGGTGCGCGGTCATGGTCCGGGCCAGGAAACGCTGCAGACCGGCAAGCGCGAGGTCGGCGTCGTCGCGATCGAGCCGGTCGGCCACTACGCGGTGCAGCTGCGCTTCAGCGACGGCCACGACACCGGCATCTACACCTGGGAGTATCTCTACGAGCTCGGGCGCGACCAGGTGGCGCTCTGGGCCGATTACGAGGCGCGTCTGCTGGCCGCCGGCGCTGACCGCGATACGCCGATGGTGAAACCTGCGCCGACCGGCGGGGCCTGCGGCGCTCACTCCTGATCCTTGCTGCGGCGCAACAGCGCCGTCGAACCATGAGCAATACCCATTTCGGTTTCAAGACGGTCGACGAAAACCAGAAGGCCGGCTTGGTGCGGGGCGTTTTCGACTCGGTCGCCTCGCGCTACGACCTGATGAACGACGTCATGTCCGGCGGCCTGCACCGGGTCTGGAAGGCCTACACGATCGCGGTGTCCGGCGCACGCGAGGGGCAGCGTGTGCTCGACATCGCCGCGGGCACCGGTGACCTGACGCGCGCCTTCGCGCGCAAGGTCGGCCCCCAGGGCAGTGTCGTGCACACCGACATCAACGAGGCCATGCTGCGCACCGGCCGCGACCGGCTGATCGACGAGGGATTGGTGCTGCCGACGGTGATTTGTGACGCCGAGAAACTGCCGTTTCCTGCGGCACATTTCGACATCGTCAGCGTCGCCTTCGGCTTGCGCAACATGACGCACAAGGATATTGCGTTGCGCGAAATGTGTCGGGTTTTGAAGCCGGGCGGAAAACTCCTCGTGCTGGAATTCTCGCGCATCGCGAAACCACTCGAAAAAATCTACGATTGGTATTCTTTCTCGCTGCTGCCGAAATTCGGGCAACTCTTTGCCGGCGATGCCGACAGCTACCGGTATCTGGCCGAATCGATCCGCATGCACCCGGACCAGCGCGAACTCAAGGCGCTGATGCGCAGCTGTGGCTTCGGGCACGTGGATGTGCACAACCTCTCGGCGGGGATCGTGGCGCTGCACGTGGGCATCAAGTGCTGACGCGCTCCGGCGGCCCGTTGTGGACGCCGGGGCGTCGTGCTGCCGGTGCTTGAGGCCCTGGTTGTTGCCTACGAGGCTCGCGCAGATGCGGTGTTCCGTGAATTTTTCACTTCAGCCCTCGCATCGTGGGACGGTCGTCGCGTCAGGGCATCGAAGCGCGAAAAAACGTTGGTAACAGGGTTCACTTCTGCGGGACTCCGTCACAGAATTCCGCACATTCGGCTCTGCCCGGTGTCCGGGCCTGGGGTTGAAGGGTTGAAGCGGCCGGTTCCGCGACGAAAATCAAACCGTCGAATGTAGAAATTCGCGGGGCTTCCTTTCTAGGGGAGGTGCCCGACCGGTTCTAGTGAGGGCTCACGGATGTTCAGAGTATTCCAGCATCGCACGTCAGGGACGCACTTCCTCGAGTTGTTCGCCGACGGCCTGCTGTGCTTCGTGGCGGCGCTGCTGTCGGCGGCGACGCTGGCCCAGTCCGGCAGCACCTACGGCTTGATCGTCCAGCTGGCGACGCCAGGCATCCTGCTGTCCGCGCTGGCCTTCGCCTTGGTGATGGCGCTGCTGTATTCCTTCGTCGGGCTGTACCGCCACCGCAACCTCGGCCTGCTGGCAATGATCGCCCGGGTCGCGTTCACCTTTGTGGTTGGCGGCTACACCACCTATCTGACGATCAAGTACATCGCCTACGACGGCTATGCGAGTCGCTTGGTCGGTCTGGCGCTGGTCTATCTGCTGGCGGGACTGGCGGTCTACCGCGGCCTGGCCTTTGCGGTGCGCCAGTACATCGGCACCCGCCGCGTGCTGATCGTCGGCACCGGTCCGGATGCTCAGCAGGTCTGGAATGACCTGCGTGCCGGTGAGCAGTGGTCCAGCCACGAGGTCGTCGGCTTCGTTCCTACTGCCGAGCAGGGTGCGACGGTGGCGCCGCGGGCAGGCGTGACGGTGTTCGACAGCCGCCGCCGCCTGGTCGATCTGGTGCGCGAACAACGCGTTAGCGAGATCATCGTCGCCGTGCGTGAGCAGCGTGGCGGTGGTGTGCCGATGGATCAGCTGCTGGACTGCCGCATTTCCGGCGTGCCGATCATGGACTTGGCTGCCTTCTACGAGCGCACCAAGGCCGAAGTCCCGGTGGACAGCCTGAAGGCCAGCTGGCTGGTGTACGGCGACGGCTTCGTGCAGGGCCGGCTGCGTCAGGCCTCCAAGCGGCTGTTCGACATCGTCAGTTCCTCCTTCCTGCTGATCCTGGGGGCGCCGGTGATGCTGCTGACCGCGCTGGCGATCCGCCTGGACAGCCCAGGCCCGGTCCTGTATCGCCAGGAGCGCGTCGGCCTGGGTGGCCGCGGGTTCCAGTGCATCAAGTTCCGCAGCATGCGCACCGATGCCGAGAAGGATGGTGTGGCGCGCTGGGCCACCAAGAACGACAGCCGCATCACCCGCGTCGGCGCCTTCATCCGCAAGACCCGCATCGATGAGCTCCCGCAGTTGTTCAGCGTGCTGGCCGGCGAGATGAGCATGGTCGGACCGCGTCCGGAGCGGCCTTCGTTCGTGGCTCAGTTGCGCGAGCAGATCCCGTACTACGACCTGCGGCACACCGTCAAGCCTGGGCTGACCGGCTGGGCCCAGGTTCGCTATGCCTACGGCGCTTCGCTGGAGGACGCGCGCAAAAAGCACCAGTTCGACCTGTACTACGTCAAGAACAACTCGGTGCTGCTGGATTTGCAGGTTCTGATCGAAACCGTCAGTGTCGTGCTGTTCCGGGAAGGTGCCCACTGACGGGGCAAAAATTGAAAATATCGAACGCACGGCCCAGGCCGTGCGTTTGTCTTTGTGCCGTTCGGGTCCGACGGGCGATGGTCAGATGACGACGTGCATATCGCACGCCGATTCCCACCCGAATGCGGGGGGGGCGGTACAGTCATCGGCACGCGGTACGATACGTGGTTGTCCGGGTGGCAGATGCCACATGTGTTGAAGAGGAATGGGCATGAGGAACGCGATGAAGCAATTCCTGCGCATCGGCGCTGGGCTGGTGGCTGCAGCCGTGATGACGGTCGAGTTGTCGGGCTGCGCCGGCGCCGGGGCCTACCCGCCTGCGCCGCGCAAGGCTCAGACCCCTGATCACCGCTACAAGATCGGGCCGCTCGACACGCTGAACATCGTCGTCTGGCGCAACCCGGAGGTGTCCGGCGTGGTCACTGTGCGCCCGGATGGCCGGATCTCCACCCCGCTGGTGAGTGACGTGCTCGCCGCGGGCAAGAACCCGTCGGACCTGGCGCTGGAGATCCAGCAGGAACTGTCGCGCGTGATCCGTGATCCGGTGGTCACCGTGGTCGTCTCGACCTTCCAGGGCAACCTGACCGACCAGATCCGCATCGTCGGCGAGGCCTCCAAGCCCCAGAGCGTGGCTTATCGGCAGGACATGACCGTCCTCGACGTGATGATCCAGGCCGGCGGCCTCACCGACTTCGCCGACGGCAACGCCGCGGTGCTGGTGCGTGGCTCCGAGGGCGGCAAGCAGTACAGCATCCGGCTGAAGGATCTGCTCAAGCGCGGCGACATTTCCGCCAACGTCGATGTCAAGCCCGGGGACATCGTCATCGTTCCACAGAGCTGGTTCTGAGTCCGTCATCGTATCGGGGTGGCGCCGGCGGGTCATGTCGACCGGCCGGTGCGACGTGGTGTGTACACCGGACTGGCGTGGTGCCGTTCGGCTGTTTCAGTAGGTGTTGGCGGGCATGATCAATTGGACCGAACAGGCCGTCGCAGCGTCGCGTGCCGTATGGCGGCAGCGTTGGCTGGCGGTGATCGTGGCGTGGGGTGTCGCGGTGGTGGGCGCCGCCGGGGTGGCCGTCTCGCAGGAGCGATTCGAGGCGGGCGCGCGCATTCATGTGGACACGCAGACGGTGCTCAAGCCGCTGATGAGTGGCCTGGCGTTTCAGCCGGACATCGATCAGCAGGTGCGCATGCTGGCGCGCACGATGATTTCCAGGCCGAACGTCGAGAAGCTGGCCAGTGATCCGACGATCGGCTGGCCCAAATCGGACCCTGAGCAGACGCTGCGGCGGGTCGAGGCGCTGCTCAAGGCGATCAAGGTCGAGACGTCGGGTGGGACCAACCTGTACGCGATCACCTACCGGGACAGTGACGCGCAGCGTGCCCACCGGCTGGTGACGGCGCTGGTGAACCTGTTCATGGTGTCGAGCACCAACACGAAGCGGCGGGACTCGGAGGAGGCCAGCCGCTTCATCGATGAGCAGATCCGCACCTACGAGGGCAAGCTGATCGACTCCGAGAACCGCCTGAAGGAATTCAAGCTGCGCAACATGGGCGTGGCCGGCGGTGCGGGCACGGACAAGGACTACTTCGGCCGCATGTCCTCGCTCAACGACGAGGTGGCCAAGCTTCGGCTGGCGCTGTCGGCGGCCGAGCAGTCCCGCGACGCACTCAAGCGCGAGCTGACCGCCACCGAGCCGGCGCTGGGCGAGGTGACCGCGGTGCCGGGGGTGCTGTCGCTGACGCCGGACCTTGATGCGCGCATCGACGCCCAACGCCGCCAGCTCGACGACATGCTGCGCCGCTACACGGATGAGCACCCCGATGTGCAGACGACGCGGCGCACGATCGCCCAGCTCGAGGCGCAGCGGCGCAGCGAGCTGGAGGCGCTGCGGTCGCAGTCCACGTCCAGCCGCGCCCGAGCGGCGGCCACCGCGGCCAACCCGGTCTACCAGAAGTTGCGCGTTTCGCTGGCGGAGGCGGAGGCCAATGTGGCGTCGCTGCGTGGCCAGCTCACGACGCAGATGGGTCGGCTCGAGGAGATCAAGGCCCAGGCCGGGCGCGTGCCGCAGGCCGAGGCCGAGCTGGCCCAGCTCAACCGCGACTACGACATCATCCGCAAGAACTACGAAGCGCTGGTGGCCCGGCGAGAGCAGGCCTCGATGGGCGTGAAGATCGACCAACAGTCCCCACTGGCCGATTTCCGCGTCATCGAGCCGCCGCGCGTGTCGGGCACGCCGGTGTTCCCGAGCCGCTCGCACCTGGCCGCCGGGGTGATGATCCTGGCGTTGGCGCTGGGTCTGGCGGCCGGGTATGCGGCCAGCCTGTTGCGGCCGACCTTCGCGTCGGAGCGCGAACTGCGCGAATTCACCAAGCGGCCGGTGCTGGGCAGCATGGTCAAGCTGGTCGATGTGCGCCAGCAAATGCTCGAACGGCAGGACCGCATGCGGGTTGCCGGGGCGATGGGTGCCTTCTTGTTGGCGCACCTTGGCTGGCTGGTTTGGCTTTCCATGCGGTAGTCCGCCTGATCTGAGGAATCGAGCCGATGAACATCATCGAACAGGCCGCCAAGCGCCGTTTGGAAGAACTCAAGCGTGCCGGCATCGAAGTGCCGCTGGTGCCTTCTGCACCGGCGGCGACCGTCTCTCTGGTGTCGCCGGCCGCAGCGGGCGCAGCCGCGCCGGGCGAAGCTGCCCCCCAGATGGTGCGTCGCTCGCGCGAGGTCACCCTGGACCTGGCGCGGCTGGAGCGCGAGGGCTATCTGGTGCCCACCCAGGCCCGCTCGTCGCTGGCCGAGCAGCTGCGCATCATCAAGCGGCCCTTGCTGGCCAATACCCGGGACGCCGAGGCCCGGGCCATCCCGCGCGCCAACCTGATCCAGGTGGTCAGTGCGATGCCTGGCGAAGGCAAGACCTTCTTCGCGATCAACCTCGCGATGAGCATCGCGATGGAAGTGGACCACTCGGTGCTGCTGGTCGACGCCGATGTGCTGCGCCCGTCGGTGCTGGCGCGCCTGGGCATCGAGCCTGCGCCCGGTCTGATGGACGTGCTGGATTCGAAGCAGAACATCGATCTCGCCGATGTGATGCTGCGCACCGATGTGCCCAAGCTCAGCCTGCTGCCGTCGGGCACCGCCAATGCGAAGTCGACCGAAATGCTCGCCAGTGCGGCGATGGCCGATCTGCTGGACGAGTTGGCGGCCAAGTACTCGGACCGCATCGTGGTGTTCGATTCGCCGCCACTGATTCCCACCACCGAGTCGCGCGTGCTGGCTTCGCGCGTCGGTCAGGTGGTCATGGTGGTCGAGGCGGAACACACCACGCACGCCCAGGTGGCTCAGGCCTACACCGCCGTCGAGCAGTGCCCGGTGGTCCTCTCGGTGCTGAACAAGTGCTCGAGCAAGGGCGGGAGGGAGGCTTATGGTTACGGCTACGCAACCTGAGGGCTGCCCCGCGCGGGGAGCGCCTCGCCGCGCAGGTCTGCTGCTGGCCCTGCTGGCGGCAGGGCTGCCGGGAGTGGCTTCGGCCCAGGCCCAGCTTCAGCTGGCGGCCCCCCCGCCCCCGCCAGGTCAGGGCCTGCGTGTGGAGCCGTCGCTGCGCGTCACGGCTGTGGCGACCGACAACGTCAGCTTTTCCGCCACCAACACGCGCGCCGACGTCGTGGTGGTCTCGACCCCCGCGCTGAAGCTGCAGGGCAAAGGGCCGGAGTACGAGCTCAACGGGACGCTGGCCGCCGATGCGCTGGTCTACCTGGGGCGCACGCTGGGTGACCGGCTGTTCCCGCAGGCCGCCGTCGAAGGCAAGCTGCAGGTGCTGCCGCGGCTGCTGTTCCTGGACGCGGATGCGTCGGCGAAGACCACGCCGTCCAACCCCTTCGCACCCATCGGCGACGGGCCGACCTACCTGAATCGCAACAAGGTGGCGCGGTTCAACCTCAGCCCACACCTGGAGCGCGAGTTGTCGCAGCTGGAGCGGCTGTCGCTGCGCAGCAGCCACGCCTGGTCCAGTGGGTTCGGCAACGACAACGCCCAGCTGTCCAACGACGCCTACGTCGAGA
The DNA here is from genome assembly GCA_035331205.1 of Burkholderiaceae bacterium. GTDB lineage: Bacteria > Pseudomonadota > Gammaproteobacteria > Burkholderiales > Burkholderiaceae_C > Sphaerotilus. Next base: position 11,545 of record DAOLLE010000006.1, on the reverse strand, counting down.
CCCAGGCGGCGCTGTACGAGCGCAGGCCCACGCCGATGGGGCTGCGGCTGTCCTACGACCGGCAGGCCACCGAGTACACCCGGGCCACCGGCAGTCACGTGGAGGTCCGCACGGCCCGCGGCGCGATCCTGTACGCACCGGATCCTGAACTCACGCTCGGGGTGATCGGTGGCCGCGATCAGGGCGAATACAGCAGCATCCGGGTCAGCGACACCCTGCGGGGGGCCAGCCTGCGCTGGGCGCCGAGTCAGCGCACCCTGCTCGACGCCGTGGCCGAGAAGCGCTTCTTCGGCACCGGGTGGAATGCCACGCTGACGCACCGCACACCCTACATGGCCTTCTCGGGCAATGTGCACCGAAGTGTGTCGACTTACGCCTCGCGCCAGGCGCAGCTGACGGCGACCTCGGACGTGGCTGCACTGCTCGACCAGATGCTGACCACGCGGATTCCGGATGCCACGGCGCGCGCCGCGGTGGTCCAGGACATCATGACCAAGCGGGGTCTGCCCGCGACGCTGGGCGATCCGCTGGAAATCTACTCCGAGACCGTCCAGCTGGTGCAGGGCGGCAACGTCAGCGTTGCCTGGATGGGGCCTCGCAACACCGTGACGCTGCAGTACTTTGCCCAGCGGGTGCGCGACCTGTTGGCGCCGCAGGATGTCCTGACGCGTTCGGCCGATGCGTATCAGCGGGGCGCCAGCCTCGGCGCCTCTCACCGGCTGACGCCGACGCTGACGGCCGATGCCGGGGTGACCTCGTCGCGCGTGATCGGCGAAGGCGTCAACACCGGGCGCCGCACCGGCAACCTGGTCTGGCGCGTGGGCGCTACCGAGACGCTGTCGCCGCGAACGACGGCCAGTGCCGGCCTGAAGCGCCAGTTGGTGACCACCGACACGCCGGGCTTCAGCATCGGCGGATTGGACGTGCCGGCCAATTCCACCCGCGTCCGGGCGACCTCGTTGTCGGTCGGCGTGATGCACCGATTCTGAGCGGCGATGTACGAATCACACTTCGGTTTCAGCGGATCCCCCTTCCAGCTCAACCCCGATCCGGCGTTCTATTTCAACAGCAAGGGGCACAGCCGTGCCATGGGGTACCTGCAGTACGGGGTGATGCAGGGCGAAGGCTTCATCGTCATCACCGGCGAGATCGGGGCCGGCAAGACCACGCTGCTGCGCACGCTGCTCGAAGGGCTGGACCGCCAGAAGGTGCTGGCCGCGCAGATCGTCAGCACCCAGCTGGAGTCGGGTGAGCTGCTGCAGGCGATCATCACCGCCTTCGGCATCCCGGCGCAGGGCACTTCCAAGGCCCACCTGATCGCGACGCTGGAGGCCTTCCTGACCGCGCTGGCGGCGCAGGGGCGGCATGCCCTGCTGATCGTCGACGAGGCGCAGAACCTCAACGAGAAGGCGGTCGAAGAGCTGCGCATGCTCTCGAACTTCCAGCTCGGCAACCACGCGCTGCTGCAGAGCTTCCTGGTCGGTCAGCCCGAGCTGCGTCGCCTGCTGGAGTCGCCGCAGCTCGAGCAGCTGCGCCAGCGCGTGATCGCCTCGCAGCACCTGGGCCCGCTCGGTCCCGACGAGACCCAGGCCTATGTCGAGCACCGGCTGCGCCACGTCGGCTGGGCGGACCGGCCGGTCTTTGCGCCGGGAGCCTTCGACCATGTCTACGCCTGGTCGGGTGGCGTGCCGCGGCGCATCAACCGCCTCGCCAACCGCCTGCTGTTGGCCGCCTACCTCGAAAACACCGACCGGATCACCCCCGCGCTGGTCGAACAGACCGCGCTGGAGTTGCGCACCGAGATCGGCGAAAGCAGCTACCAGCCGCTGCCCTTGCCGGTGCGCAGCCCTGCCGCGACGGCGGTGACTGCCCCGGTCGCCGCCGAGCCGGCCGCGGCAGCACCCGAGGTGACCGAGGTGACCGAAGCGGCTGAGCCGGCCAAGCCGCCAGCGGTCGAGGCCCCGTCGGCGCCCGCCGAACCTGAGGCCGTACCGCTGGCGCCGAGCGCCGCCCAGCCTGAGCCTGCCGATGCGGTGCCGGCGCAGTCGGCCGACGAGCCAGTGACCGACACTCCGGCTGTCCCCGCAGCGCTGCCGTCTTCGGCCGAGGCCGAAACGGACGAAGCGGCAGAACCCGCCCGGCTCACCCTGCCGGCCGAGGCCGTCTCAGACGCTTTCGTCGAAACCGGTGCTGCCGTGCGCGACGTTGCCGCACGAGTCGCCACAGCCGCTGAGAACTTTGCGCTGCCGCCCTTGCCGGTGACGCGTCGCCAGGGCCCGCCCAGGTCGTTGGCGCGCGACGTCGTGCTCTGCCTGGCCGACAGCGAAACCTCCGCCCTGGCCTTTGCCGCGGTCTCCAAGCACCTGCCCGCCGGCGCCGAGGGTCTGCGCCTGGTGCTGGTCAACCCGGGCGAGGCGGCGCGCGTCTGGCCCTGGGAGCCGATGGAGCGGTTGCTGCCGACTCTAGAGGTCGGGCTGCACCTGGGCGTGGGCGAGGCCCCCTTCGAGCGGGCGGCACCCCGGCTGATCGACGGCTTGGCGACGGTGCTCGACGAATTCCGGCCGGTGGCCGTCGCGGTGCTGGGCGCCAGCGATGCGCTGCTGGCCTGTGCGCTGGCTGCGGCCAAGCGCGGCGTGCCGCTGGTGCAGCTCGATGCGGGCGCGGCGCCGTCGTCGCCGGCTGACGCGCTGAATGCGGCGCTCATCGCCCGCTTGGCCGATCTGCTGCTGGTGGCGGACGAGGGGGCTGCGCTGCAGGCTCTGCAGCAGCAGGGCGTGGCCGCCGAGCGCTGTCGCGCTGTGGCGGGGCGACTCGATGTGGATGGGCTGGCGGCCGTCTGGCCCGAGGTCACGACCCCGTATGGCGCCTTCATGCGCCATGCCATGCCGATCTACCTCGGCCCGACCTGGTCCGAGCACGCTGGCGAGGGTACGCCCTACGCGGTGGTGACGCTGACGCTGGACGCTGCGCGGCCCGAAGCGCTGCGCCAGCGCGTCGAGCAGGTGGCGGCCTTGACGGACCTGCCCAAGTGCGTCTGGCTGCTCGACGAGGCCAGCGCCACCGCGCTGCAGGGCCTGCTCGACACCGACCCGGCGCTGGCTGGGTGTGTCTGCCTGGTCGTGGGCGACGGGCCCCGATCGCTGCAGGAGCGCGACCGCATGAACAGCATTTCCCTGCTGGCCCGGGCTGTGCATTCGTTGACCGACCAACTCAGCATCCTGCGCGGCGCCAGCGCCGCGGTGGTCGAGGCGGGGCAGGTGCTGGCCGACGCAACACCCTGGCTGGGCCTGCCGACGCTGACCTTCGGTGCCGATGAGACGGTCGAGGCGCTGAACGATCGCCTGCACGCATTGCTCGCCGAGCAGCCGCCGGCGGATCGCAGCCGTCAGGGTCTGGATCTGCCGGCAGGCGCCGCGGCCGACGTGGCTGCTCGCCTGCAGGCCTGGCTGGCCGAACGGAAGGCCTGAGTGCTGCCGTCGCGGCCTGCGCCGCGGCGGGCGGCTTGAGCTGCGCCGACCGGGCGACCGGTCGGGCCGTCCTCAGGCCAGCAGGGCCTGGGCGAATTCGCGCGGGTCGAAGGTCTGGAGGTCCTCCAGCTTCTCGCCCACGCCGATGAAGTAGACCGGCACCGCGCCCTTGCCGGCGGCCATGCGCTCGCGCACCCACAGCGCAATCGCCGCCAGCACCCCGCCCTTGGCGGTCCCGTCCAGCTTGGTCACGACCAGACCGGTCAGGCCGAGCGCCGCGTCGAAGGCCTTGACCTGCGCCAGCGCGTTCTGGCCGGTATTGCCGTCGACCACCAGCAGCACCTCGTGCGGTGCACCGTCCATCGCCCGCCCGAGCGAGCGCTGGATCTTGCGCAACTCCTCCATCAGGTGCAGCTGGGTGGCCAGGCGCCCGGCGGTGTCGGCGATCACCACGTCGCAGCCGCGGGCCCGGCCGGCGCTGACTGCGTCGAAGCACACCGCCGCCGGGTCGCCGCCCTCCTGGCTGACGATTTCGACGCGGTTGCGATCGGCCCAGACGGTCAGCTGCTCGCGCGCCGCGGCGCGGAAGGTGTCGGCCGCGGCCAGCAGGACCTTGCAGTCCAAGCCCGCGAGGTGGCGAGTCAGCTTGCCGATGCTGGTGGTCTTGCCCGCGCCGTTGACGCCGGCCACCATCACCACGGTGGGCTGCTGCTGGCCCAGCACCAGGCTGCCCTGCAGCGGTGTCAGCAACTCGGCCAGGACGTCCGCCAGCAGCGCCTTGACGCCCTGCGGGTCGGTGCAGCGGGTCTCCTTGACACGCTGCTTCAGTGCGTCGAGCAGGTACTGCGTCGCGCCGACGCCGGCGTCGGCCATCAGCAGGGCGGCTTCGAGCTCCTCGTACAGCGCATCGTCGATCTGCGTGCCGGTGAAGACCTGGGCGATGCTCGCGCCGGTGCGTTGCAGCCCCTTGCGCAGGCGGCTGAGCCAGGAGCCGCGCTCGGCGGGCGGTGCGGCGACCTCTGCGGGTGCCGCAGGTGGGGCGACGGAAATCGCACCAGGTGCTGGCTGGGCGGTTGGCGCAGTAGCTGGAGCGCCGAGCGGCATGGTGACCGGGGCGCTGGTGGGCTCGGCGCCGGGCGCCGGAGGGGGAGGGGCGGCGGGTTTGCGCCGAAAGAAACTGAACATGGGGGGCCGGCGAAGGGCGGCGATTGCAGAGGGGCCATTGTAGGCAGGCGGCTGGGGCATCCCAGATCCGCGCGCTCGCCCTGCCTAGAATCCAGCCCGTGTCCAGACCCAATCCTTCCTCGGCGGGCCGATCCACCGCCCGTGGCGCCGCCGCTGGCGCTGGGGCTGCTGCGCGTGGCGCAGCCAGGTCCGAGCTGCGCATCATCGGCGGGCAGTGGCGGCGCAGCCGCATCGACGTGCTCGACCTGCCCGGGCTGCGCCCGACGCCCGACCGCGTGCGCGAGACGCTGTTCAACTGGCTGGGGCAGGACCTGACCGGCTGGCGCGTGCTCGATGCCTTCGCGGGCAGCGGCGCGCTGGGCCTGGAAGCGGCCTCGCGCGGCGCAGCGGCGGTGCTTCTGGTGGAGTCCGACCGGCGCGCACGTGGCGCGCTGGAGGCCACCTGCCAACGGCTGAAGGCCGAGGCCGTGCGCGTCGTCGGGGCCGATGCGATGGCGCTGCTTGCCCGTGCGCCCGACGGGCCGCTGTACGACCTGATCCTGCTCGATCCGCCCTACGCCACGCGCCTGCAGGCCCCGGCGCTGCAGGCTTGCCGCCGCTGGCTGGCGCCGCAGGGGCTGGTCTACCTCGAAGACGACCACGAATGGACCGCCGAGGAGCTGGTAGCGCAGGGCTGGCAGCGCTGGCGCTGCGGCCAGGCCGGCGCGGTGCATTTCCACCTGCTGCGCCGGCTGGACGATCCGACCGACTAAACTCACCGCACCCCATCCAGGAGCATGAATTGACCCCGGTGACGCAGGACCACACGGCCATCTATCCCGGTACCTTCGACCCGATGACGCTGGGCCACCAGGACCTGATGCGGCGCGCCAGCCGGCTGTTCAGCCGCCTGATCGTCGCGGTCGCGGCCGGCCATCACAAGCGCACGATGTTCAGCCTCGAGGAGCGGCTGGAAATCGCCAAGGAGCTGGCCGCGCCCTATCCGAACGTGGACGTGATCGCCTTTCGCGGCCTGCTGCGCAACTTCGTTGTCGAGCAGGGCGGCAAGGTGGTGGTGCGCGGCCTGCGGGCGGTGAGCGACTTCGAGTACGAGTTCCAGATGGCGGGCATGAACCGCCAACTGATGCCCGATGTCGAGACGCTGTTCCTGACCCCCAGCGATCAGTACCAGTTCGTCAGCGGCACCTTCGTGCGCGAGATTGCGATGCTGGGGGGCGACGTGTCGAAGTTCGTCGCCCCGTCGGTGCTGGCGCGCCTGCAGGTGCGCGTGGCGCAGGGGTGAGCCGGGTGCGAAGTTCCGAGTCCTCGAGCGCCGGAGGTGGGCGATGGCGCTGATGATCACCGCCGAGTGCATCAACTGCGACGTCTGCGAGCCGGAGTGCCCGAACCAGGCGATCTCGATGGGCGACACGTTCTACGTCATCGACCCGCAGCGCTGCACCGAATGCGTCGGCCACTTCGGCGAGCCGCAGTGCATTCAGGTCTGCCCGGTCGAGTGCATTCCGCTGGATCCCTTCCACCTCGAAAGCCGGGAGCAGCTGCAGGCGAAGTACGAGCGCCTGCAGGCCGCCAAGCGTGCCCAGGTCGCGGGGGCGGATGGCACGTCAACCACTCACACGATCCACCACTCCGCCGACGCAGATTGACGCGCGGCGTCAGTTGGCCGGACGCGTGTCCTCGGGCGCCGCTCCGGCTGGCTCGGCGGGTGCCGGCTTGCCGTCGGCGGTGCTGGCTGTCGCGCTGGCCGGCGCCTTGCGCGGCGGTTTCGGCCGCTCCGGCTTGGCGTGGATCAGCGAGGTGGCCTTGGTCATGTCGCCGGCCAGAAAGTGCTCGGCCGCCGGCAGCGTGCGCGCGATGCTGTCTTCGATGGCGCGGCGTTCCGCCTCGGGCGGGCGGCGCAGCACGAAGTTCGCCACCTCGGCGCGATCGCCCGGGTGACCGATGCCCAGGCGCAGGCGCCAGAAGTCGGGGCTGCCCAGCTGGGCCTGGATGTCCTTGAGGCCGTTGTGGCCGGCGGCGCTGCCGCCCTGCTTGAGTTTGGCCTGGCCCGGCGGCAGGTCGAGCTCGTCGTGCACCACCAGGATCTCGGCCGGGGCGATCTTGAAGAAGCGCGCCAGCGCGCCCACGGACTTTCCCGACAGGTTCATGTAGGTCTGCGGCTCCAGCAGCCAGATGGTGTGGCCGTGGCGCGTCGGCCGTGCTGCCAGGCCGAAGTAGCTGCGCTCGGGGTGCAGCGTCACCCCCCACTGGCGCGCCAGCGCGTCGATCCACCAGAAGCCGGCGTTGTGCCGGGTGGCTTCGTATTCCGGGCCTGGATTGCCCAGGCCGACCATCAGTCGGATCATCGCGGTCGATCCTCTTCGGAAGTGAAAAACCCCGCACAAGGCGGGGTCGAAGCGGTGAATGCGGGGCCACGCTGTGCGCGGCCCGGGGCATCACTTCTTGTTCTGCTTCTCGTCCTTCTTGCCCTTGCCGCCCTTGCCCTTGGCGGCAACGGGAGCGGCAGCGACGACGATCTCTTCCTCGACGATGGGCACCACGACGGCGACCAGCGGGTTCTTGCGGCCGTGCGTGACGACCTTGATGCTGGCGTCGAGCTTCAGGTCATCGACGTGCAGCGACTGGCCCTTGGCCATGCCGCCGAGGTCGACGGTCAGGAACTCGGGCAGCTTCTCGGCCAGGCACTCGATTTCCAGGTCGCTGATCACGTGGTTGATCAGGCACTTGTCGAACTTGACGGCCTGCGACTCGGCTTCGTTGATGAAGTGCAGCGGCACGCGCTTGTGGATGCGGGTGGTGGCGTCCACGCGCTGGAAGTCGATGTGCTGGATCAGCGGCTTGTAGGCGTGCTTCTGCACGTCGCGCAGCACGACCTTGGTGACGGCGCCGTTGAGTTCCATCTCCAGGACGGAGGAGTGGAAGGCTTCCTTCTTCAGGGCGTGGAACAGCGCGTTGTGATCCAGCTCGATCATGGCCGGCTCACCGGCGCCGTAGACGATGCCAGGAACCTTGCCGGTGAGGCGCAGGCGGCGGCTCGCTCCGGTCCCCTGCAGCTCACGCGGGAATGCGACGAATTTCATGGAAAAACTCCAGATGTTGGCAAAGAAAGCGCCCGCGACCAGGCGCTGAGGTCGCTGCCACACCCGGAGGGCGCGGCAGCGGCGCTGCGGATCAGAAGTTGTTGTTCTGTTCCGCGAACAGGGACGTGACGGACTCGCCGTCGGAAATCCGGCGGATCGTCTCGGCGAACAGGAAGGCCACCGACAGCTGTCGAATCTTCGGGCAGTCCACCGCCTCGCCGCGCAGCGGGATGGTGTTGGTGATCACCACCTCGTCGAGCTGCGAATTGCGGATGCGCTCGACCGCCGGGCCGGACAGGATCGGGTGCGTGCAGTAGGCGAACACGCTCTTGGCGCCGCGGTCCTTGAGCACCTCGGCGGCCTTCACCAGCGTGCCGGCGGTGTCGATCATGTCGTCCATGACCACGCAGGTGCGCTTGTCGATGTCGCCGATGATGTGCATCACCTCGGAGACGTTGGCCTTCGGGCGGCGCTTGTCGATGATGGCCAGATCGCAGCCCAGCTGCTTGGCCAGCGCCCGTGCGCGCACCACGCCGCCGACGTCGGGCGAGACGACCACGAGATTCTCGTAGCCCTTGCCCTTCAGGTCACTCAGCAGCATCGGCGAGGCGTAGATGTTGTCGACCGGGATGTCGAAGAAGCCCTGGATCTGGTCGGCGTGCAGATCCATCGTCAGCACGCGGTTGACGCCAGCGGCCTCGAGCATGTTGGCCACCACCTTGGCGCTGATGGGCACTCGGGTGGAGCGCGGCCGGCGGTCCTGGCGGGCGTAGCCGAAGTAGGGGATGACGGCGGTGATGCGACGGGCGGAGGCGCGCTTGAGCGCATCGACCATCAGCAGCAGCTCCATCAGGTGCTCGTTGGTTGGCGCACAAGTGGGCTGCACAACGAACACGTCGCGGGCGCGCACGTTCTGCTGGATTTCGATCGTGACTTCGCCGTCGGAAAACCGGCCGACCGAGGCCTGGCCCAGTTCGACCCGCAGATCGTTGGCGATCTCCTGGGCGAGAGCGGGATTGGCGTTGCCGGTGAAGAGAACGGTGTCAGCGAGCATGGCGGTGGTCCGGACGAGTCATCCCGACGACGCGGCGCGAGCGCACCAAGGCGAATGCGCGTCAGGAACGAAACAGGCGCCTCGCCGGAAGCCGGCGGGCGCCTGTGATGGTTTGGCAGGGGAGGAAGGACTCGAACCCTCGCATGTCGGAATCAAAATCCGATGCCTTAACCAACTTGGCGACTCCCCTACACGGGCCGGGCCTTTCGGCACAGCCTGAAACTTTGCGCTTCAGTCTTCTGCCCACTCCTTGAGGGGATGAGCCGTCAGACTGCGACACAACCGACCTGTCCAACCCGACGGCAAGGTCGCCAACACTTGCCTCGAGCGCTCGAACACATCCGTCGCATCGGGATTTACTCCCGCGCCTGCAAACACCGCACTGCCTGAACCACTCATGCGGCCTGGGCCGACATGCCGCTCCAGCAACTCGAGCGCTTCACCAACTTCCGAACTGTAAGCCGCCGCAGCCGCTTGCAAGTCGTTTTTGCTGAACAACTCAGTGTTTGCAAGAAAGACTGCCATTGTAGTGGGCGGCGTATTGCGTTGCAAGAGGGGGCTCGAAAAAATTGCCTGTGTCGGAATCGCCACAGGCGGCTTGACCAGCATGTAGGGGCGTGAGGCCCAGGGCAGCGGCGTCAGTCGCTCGCCGACACCCTCGACCCAGGCGTTGTCGCCGCCCAGGAAGAAGGGCACGTCGGCACCCAGGCGCAGCCCCAGTTCGAGCAGGCGCCGGCGCGGCCAGTTCAGGCCCCAGAGCCGGTTGAGGGCGAGCAGCGTGGTCGCCGCGTCGGAGCTGCCGCCGCCCAGGCCGGCGCCCCAGGGCACCTGCTTGTCGATCGCGATGTGTGCGCCCAGCGTGCAGCCGCTGGCGGCCTGTAGCGCCCGTGCCGCGCGCAGGCAGAGGTCATCGGCGGGCAGCTCGGCGCTCAGGTCGCTGCGGCTGAGGCCGCCGTCACGGCGCAGCTCGACGTGCAGCGTGTCCATCCAGTCGATCAGGAGGAAGACCGACTGCAGCAGGTGGTAGCCGTCGGACCGGCGGCCGACCACGTGCAGGAAGAGGTTCAGCTTGGCCGGCGCGGGCAGGTCGTACAGGGCCTGGAGGGTCATGGTCAGGGAAGAAAGGCGGTGCGCTGCACGGCGGCGTTTGCGACGGCCCCGTCGTCAGGGGCGGTCGAGCTTGACGCGCACCGTCACCCGCGGTTCGGGCTGCGGCCGGGTGGCAACGAGCAGGCCCTCGCCGAGGCGGGCGGTGCCGACCTGCCAGCCGCGCTGGGTAAAGCTGACGCTGCCGTCGCCCGCGGCGGGGGCAACGTCGGCCGGTGCGCCCGCCCAGGGGTGCCCGTCGAGCCAGTCGAACAGGGCGGCCACCGGCATCGACTCGCCGAACAGATCCAGCGAGAGTTCCTCCAGGCTGGCGTAGCGCCGCTCACCGTCCCCGCTGCTCAGGCGCACCGAGCCGGGGCGCCAGGTGGCCTCGCCCTGCCGGGTGCCCAGCGGGGTCATCAGCGCCAGGCTGCCGATCGCCGCCGTGCCGCGCAGCTCGAAGCCGGCGCTGAAGGAGCGATCGCTCTGACCGGCCACCACCAGCGCGAGGCGGCCGCTGTGGCGCAGCGGCAGGGCGGTGGCAGGCGTCATCGACTGACAGCCCGCCAGCGTGCCCAGCAGTGCGCCCGCGAGGAGGCTGGCGCCGAAGGCCCGCCCTGCGAACGATCCTGCGGTGGCGAGCAGCCAGCGGCGGGGCGAACCCTGCATCAGAGCCGAACCTTCAGGCGGGTCAGGGTCTCGGTCAGCACGTCGTTGCCGGCGTCACGCAGCTGGCCGGCGCGCCAGACCTGCCGCGCCGCGTCGCGCTGGCCGTCGACCCAGAGCACCTCGCCGAGGTGCGCGGCGATCTCGACGTCGGGGCGTCGCTCGTAGGCTTCGCGCAGCAGCTTCAGCGCCGCGGCCCGGTTGCCGCTGCGGAATTCGACCCAGCCCATGCTGTCGGTGATGAAGGGGTCGCCGGGCGCCAGGGCGAGCGCCTTGGCAACCAGTTCGCGCGCCTCGGCCAGCCGCAGGCCGCGATCGGCCAGGCTGTAGCCCAGCGCGTTGTAGGCGTGCTGCTGGTCGGGCTTGAGCTCGATGACGCGGCGCAGCAGCTGCTCCATCTCGTCGAAGCGGCGCAGCTTCTCGGCCACCAGGGCCTGTTCGTAGAGCAGATCCGGGTCGCCGGGCAGGCGGGCGTTGGCCGCATTCAGCACGTCGTAGGCGGCCTGCCAGCGCTGGGCCTCGCGCAGCAGCTGGGCCTCGCCCATCACCTTGGCGCGCAGCTCTTCGGCATTGCCCTCGGGCAGCGTCTGCACCAGCGCGCGCGCCTCGTCGAGCTTGCCCTGACGCTGCAGCAGCGAGGCCCGGCGCAGCAGCACCGAGGCCGACGCACTCGGCTGCGCGTCGGCGGCCTTGTCGAGCCAGTCCAGAGCGGCGCGGTAGTCCTTGAGCTGCTCGCTGGCCTGGGCCAGCATCAGGTAGGCCTGCGACAGCTCCTGCGCGGCCCGGGCGCTCGGGCCGTGCAGGGCTTCGTCGTCGTCGCCATCGTCCTCGTCGGCGCCGGTGCCGGCGCCGGGCTTCGCGGGGGCGGCGGGCGCGGTGATGGCCTGGAGGTTGGCCTCGGCGACTTCGCTGGCCTGCTTGGCGGCCTTGCTCACGCTCTCGTAGGCGTTGTTCGCCGCGGCCACGGCCGACTTGACGAGCGCCACGGCGTTCTCGGTGCCGGCGGG
>DAOLLE010000005.1:0-20413 GCA_035331205.1 Burkholderiaceae bacterium | reverse complement strand
GCTGACCTTCGGCGGCTTCGGTTTCTGGCTGCTCTGGGACTTCATCCAGATCGCCCGGGATCGCTTCACCGACGCGGCCGGCAACGTCATCGCCTACGGCCACTGACGCCGCCCCCACTTTCCCCGCCTTCCCCAGTTCCCCCACCTCGACGAAGCCCCCTCGGCCCCCAGGCCCAGGGGGCTTCTCGCTTTCTCGGCCCGCACCAGCCCGGGCCTTCTGGAGTCCAACATGAGCAAGACTGCCAAGGCGCCCGTGCGCCCCGCCTTCCAGACCCGTACCGTCCTTCCTGCCGACCTGCCCGAGCACTTCCTGCTGGTGCGCCAGGCCAACGCCGGCAAGCTGGGCCTGCGTGCCCACGGCCACATCGTCTACCAGACCCTGCTCGATCCCGAGCGCCGCCGCGTCTTCCTGCGCGTGGTCACCAACAGCGGTTCCGGCTCGTTCTCCGACGAGCCTGTGCACGTGGACAAGCTGGCCCGGGCCGTGGCCAGCCGCGACCCGAACAAGCCCCTGCGCGGCAGCGTGCTGCAAGGCGCCATCGTCGGAAAGTCAGTCTGCAATGCCGGCTTCATCGCGGCAGCGCTGGTGGCCGAGGGACTGCTGGGACGGGACCTGGCCAAGCGCTTCGACCTGCTGGACCTGGAGCGCTGGCAGACCTGGACGGCCGAGCAGCTGGCCACCCCGGGCGAGCTGGCCCAGGTGCGCTTGAAGGAAGAGGCGGCCGATCTGAAGAAGGACAAGGTCGCGGCGACCGGCAAGGCCGTCAAGGGCAAGGCGCCATCCGTCGAGACTGACACCGGCTTGGCCGAGGACGCTGGGGAGAACGGGGAAATCGGGGTGGACGAGACCGCTGCCGAGGCGACCGACAGCGCCAGCGAGGAGGGGGACCACACTTCCCTGACCGAGGATACGCCCGCCGAGGCCAATACTGACCCCGAGGAGGGCGCTGGTCACCCCGAGGTGGACCCTGGCGAGGGTGAGAGCCGCAAGGGCCGCCGTCGGGGCAAGGGCAAGGAGTGACGCCATGGCCGGCACCGAACCCCCGCGCTGGCTCGCCCAGGTCACCGCGCAGGATCTCCACCTCGTTGGCCTGGACGCGCCGGACGACGATCGCGGCGCCCAGCTGGCACTGCTTGACTGGGCCCGGGAGTACGACGTGGACCTCGACCGCGTGCACGACTGCCTCGTGTTCCTGCAGTCCGGGCCGCACCTGCTGCTCGGCTCCAGCCCGCTGGCGCTGATGGCCTACTCGCCCCGGCGTGGCAGCTTCCGCGCCTCGTTCGACCTGGACTTTCCGGAGGGGATGGCCGAAGCCGGCGTGGCCCGGGCGGGCGTGTGGCTCACCGTCCTGGCGTCCGAGCTGGGCGAGCTGCCGACCGCCCCGGGTCACTGGCTGGCCGCGACCATGCGCACGTCCGGGCTGAGCGGCCAGAACGTGGGCATCCTGGCCTGGGTGCAGAAGTACGCCAGCGAACTGCGCCTGCCCGGCGAGGCGCAGCGCGGCCCTGCGCTGACCGACTACGACCGCCAGTTGTCCAGCGCCATCTGGCGCTGCGCGGCCTTCGCGCTGCGCTGAGGGACAGGCCATGCGCGACGCTGACGGCCGCTACATGGCGGCCTGCCACGACCGGCACCTGGAGATCGTGCGCCTGGTGGTCGGCCAGCGGCCGACCTGTGTTCCGCATCGGCATCGGGCGTCTCGTGTGCCTCGTGCACGTGGGCGTCGGTGCAGATGCGTACCTGCTGGACGGCGGCAGTGCACCGCTGCCCCCGGTTTTCCCACTTTCCCCACGCTGGACCGGGACCCCTGACGGGAGACACCCCCTTAAAGGGGGTCTCCCGCAGCCCCCAGGCCACCTCGTCACCCACCCCGGCCCCTGGCGCAGCGAGCGCCCGGGGCCTTCGTCTTTCTGGAGGACCCATGTCCCAAACCACAACCGACCCCGGCGACAAGCCCGTGGTCCTGCTGGCGGTGTCGAAACCGCTGTTCGCGCTCGGCCAGGTGGTTGCCACACCCGGTGCGCTTGAACTGCTGGCCCGCCACGGCGTCGAGCCGGCAGCGCTTCTGTCGCGTCACGTGACGGGGGACTGGGGCCAGCTGTGCCGCGACGATGCCCTCGCCAACGACCTGGCCGTCCAGCAGGGCGATCGCGTGCTCTCGGCCTACGTCCTGCCCTTGGCCCCGGCCGGCCAGACCGGCGGAACCGGGGAAAGCGGGGAGGGCGCCGAGCGCGTCTGGATCGTGTCGGAGGCGGATCGCTCGTCCACCTGTCTCCTGCTGCCTCGGGAGTACTGAGCATGGCCGACGCTGACCACGCCCAGGGCGCGCCCCGCTACGTCCAGCCGCTCGATGCCACGGTGGCCTGGGCGGTCGCCCAGTTCGACGAGGGTGACCGCGAGGCCTTCGAGGAGCGCGCGGCCATCTTCGAGTACGACGGCGGCCTGCCCCGGCACGAGGCCGAACGCCGCGCGCTGGCGCTGGTGCGCGCCGAGCAGCAGCGCCGCACCTGCCCGCCAGGCTGACGCGCCGCGATGGCCCGGCTCCGACCGGACAAGCACCGCAGGGCGACGCTGCCCGCCTGAGTGACCTGGCGACAGGTTTGCTTGGCCCAGCGCTGACAACCACTAAGCGCTACGGCGCCGCCCGTCTGCGACGCAGGGGAACGGACTTGCTGGGCGGCGACCGCCCCAGCGCCGGCTTCCCGAGGATCGGTCAAGCAGTCCGCTCACCGGTCCTTTGCGCAGCAAAGCCTTCCAACAAACCGATGGAGTCGCCCGGCTCCAGCCCTGGCCCCTGGTCCCGACTTCGGTCCTGCCCCAGGCCGCCAGCGGCTCGAACTTCACCTGTGAGCCCATCGCCATGTCCAACACCGACACCCGCTTCCCCTTCACCCACCGCAGCCTGTCCAAGCTGCCGCCTTGCCCGGCGGCCAGCGCCTCCACCGGCACCGAGTACTCCGACACCGAGGTCGTCGGCCTGAAGCTGCAGGTGTCCAAGGCCGGTCGCAAGGTCTTCTACTTTCGGTACACGATCAACCGCCAGAAGCGTGCGGCCAAGATCGGAGAGTTCCCCGCCATCGACGTGACCGAGGCGCGCAAGGCCGCCCTGGAGATGCGCGCCCAGATCGACCGGGGGCTCGACCCGCAGGCCGACCGCGACGCGCTCGCCGAGATGCCGACCTTCCGCCAGTTCGGCGAGGACAGCTACATGCCCGATGCGCGGACCCGCAAGGCTTCGCACAAGGACGATGCCTGCCGGCTGCGCGTGCACGTCTACCCGGCGCTGGGCGAGAAGAAGATGTCCGAGGTCACCACCCGCGACGTGCAGCAGCTGCTGGCGCGCGTCGCCGACAAGACCAGCAAGTCCACCGCCAACCGGGTGCACAGCCTCGTGGCACGGATGTTCAAGCTGGCCCAGGTCTGGGGCGTGATCGAACGCAGCCCCTGCTACGGCCTGTCGAAGTTCAAGGAGCCGAAGAAGGCCGAGCGCTTCCTGACGCCCGAGGAGATCACGCGCTTCCAGGCCGCGCTGGCCGCGGACAAGAACACCCTGGCGGCCAGTGCCCTGCGCCTGTTGCTGCTCACCGGCCTGCGCCGCAACGAGGTGATCCGGGCGAAGTGGGAGCAGGTGGACCTGGCCGCCGGTTTGCTGCACCTGCCGAAGACCAAGACGGGCGCTCGCTACGCGGTGCTGAACTCCGCGGCCAAGGAACTGCTGGCGTCCTTGCCCAACCGTGGTCAGGGCACCTGGATCTTTCCGGGCACCAAGCCCGGCCAGCCGATGGCCCAGCCCACCCGGGTGCTGGTGCGCGCCCTCAAGCGCGCTGGCATCGACCGCCTGCGCGTGCACGATCTGCGGCACACCTTCGCGGCCACCTGCGTGAACTCGGGCGCCAGCCTGTACGAGGTGCAGAAGCTCCTGGGGCACTCTTCGCCGACGATGACGCAGCGTTACGCCCACCTCGCTTCGGACACGATCCGGCGGGCATCGGAGGCCATGGCGGTGGTGGCAGGGGGCGGAAGCCCGGCCCCCGCACCGGCAGGCCGTGCAGCCTGACGACGAAGCCAAGAGGCTCAAGTACCCCCTTCGGCTGCGGGCCGAAGGGGGACATGGTGTCTGTCTTTTTTCTTGTGCAGTTTGGCGGACGCTGGCCTCACTGCAGGCGCAGTGGCTTGTCGGTGCCGGGCTCGACCAGGATCACCTGAGGCAGGCGACCGGGCAGGCGCCAGACGTGGACGAGCTTGGCGTCTTCGAGGCGCCGCAACCCGTCGTAGCAGGCGTCCCGGCTGACCCCGAAGCGTCGCAGCTGCCGACGTCCGGGGCGCACTGCGGCGCTGCGTGACTGTGCGGCCTGCCAGGCCAACATCACCGCGAGATGCGCCGCCTTGCCGGGCTGGTGCGCGGCCTCGCACAGCCAGTCGAAGCGCACTGGTTCGAGCGACGCGTCGGGGCGAGGCGCCACGGGCGGAGGCTCAGGGGTGGGGCCTTCGTGCGCAGGTGCCTCGGCAGGTGGGAGGGGTTCTTGGACGGGACGCTCGGGCGCGTCCGGGACGTAGACGACCCCGAAGGGGAAACGACGGTAGATCTTGCGCATGCGGGCCTCCTGACACTGTTCTGTTCTGGAGGCGGGGGAGGCTGCGAGCCTCGGGTCCGTCTGCGATGCCCAGTTGCTGGTCTGGTGGTGAGGCACGTCGTTCCCGAGCGGCCGCCTGGTTTGACCCTCTGTTGCCCCACTGCCTCAGCACAAGTTGAAGTTGCTGACTCTCTGCCGATCAGGATGGCTGCTGCACCCTGGCGTGCTGGATCGAGGGAGATCGGCGCCGTCGCGTGCTCACCCAGGGGCGTGTTCGCGCAGCTGGGAAGGGGCTCGCAGTTCAGCGCGGGGGAGGCGATGCAGTGAGTGCAGGCAGCGAGGACAACTGACCAACTGGCTTTCAGGCGAGGCTGTCAGCCCGAACGACACGTGAGCCGCGTCTCGGTGAGGCAGCGAGGCGCGACGACGAAGGGGGGCGGTCGTGGGGCTGCGGTCCGTTACTGGTCCCGCCACGAAGCGTTCGTGCGCCTGGCGCGCGCTGCCGGCCGTCGAAAAGCCAAGCCAGCGTTGCATGGTCCGCCCACCCGGACCGTACGGTCCACGGTCCCTCGCCGGGTCCGGGGCTGGTTTGGGTGCGGCTTTAGGGTGGCTACGGGGCTGCTGCGGGGCGCAAAAACAGCCCGGCGGTGAAACCCGGGGCAGTCCATTCGAGGGCCGCCGAAAAGAAAAAACCCCCAAGTGCGACAAGCACTTGGGGTTGATTCTGGCGGAGAGAGAGGGATTCGAACCCTCGATACGGGAGTACCGTATACCGGATTTCGAGTCCGGCGCATTCGACCACTCTGCCATCTCTCCTGGTCAGGTCCGCTTGGGAAAGCGGTGCTGGGGGTCGACCCAGCGAAGACTGAGAGTATAGCCGACTCCGCAGAGTCGGCCAGCGTTCGCTGCTTCAGGCGGTCAGCCGTTCGGCGCCGCCGAGGTAGGGGCGCAACACCGCCGGGACGGTGATGCTGCCGTCGGCGTTCTGGTGGTTCTCCAGCACGGCCACGAGGGCGCGGCCCACCGCCAGGCCGGAGCCGTTGAGGGTGTGCACGAACTCGTTCTTGCCCTGCGCATTCTTGAAGCGCGTCTGCATGCGGCGGGCCTGGAAGGCTTCGCAGTTGCTGCAAGAGCTGATCTCGCGGTAAGTGGCTTGCGCGGGCAGCCAGACTTCCAGGTCGTAGGTCTTGGCCGAGCCGAAGCCCATGTCGCCGGTGCACAGCAGCACGACGCGGTAGGGCAGCTCAAGCGCCTGCAGGATGGCCTCGGCGTGGCCGACCATGTCCTGCAGCGCGGCGTCGCTCTGGTCCGGGCGGGTGATCTGGACCATTTCGACCTTGTCGAACTGGTGCTGGCGGATCATGCCGCGGGTGTCGCGCCCGGCCGAGCCGGCCTCGGAGCGGAAGCAGGGGCTGTGCGCGGTGAGCTTGATGGGCAGCGCGTCGGCGGCGAGCACCTGCTCGCGCACGCTGTTGGTCAGCGAAATTTCGGAGGTGGAGATCAGGTACTGCTCGGCCTGGGTCTCATCTCCGCCGCGGCTGACCCAGAACATGTCTTCCTTGAACTTGGGCAGCTGGCCGGTGCCTTCGAGCACCTCGCGGTTGACGATGTAGGGGGTGTAGCACTCGGTGTAGCCGTGCTTCGTCGTCTGCGTGTCCAGCATGAACTGGGCGAGCGCACGGTGCAGCCGTGCGGCCGGGCCCTTCAGGAAGGCAAAGCGCGAGCCGGAGAGCTTGGCGCCGGTCTCGAAGTCCAGGCCCAGCGGCGCGCCGAGGTCGACGTGGTCCTTGACGGCGAAGTCGTAGGCTTTGGGGGTGCCCCAGCGGCGCACTTCGGCGTTGCCGGTCTCGTCGCTGCCAACGGGCACGTCGGCCTGCGGCAGGTTGGGCACCGACATCAGCATCCCATTGAGTTCGGCCTGCAGCGCCTCCAGGCGGGCGGTGCCGGCGCTCATCTCGTCGGCGATCGCACCGACCTGGGCCATGGCCTGCTCGACCTGGGCGGCGGTGTCCTCCCCCTTGGCGGCACGGCCCTTGAGCATGCCGATCTGCTTGGAGAGCTGGTTGCGCTGGGCCTGCAGCTCCTCGGTGCGGGTCTGCAGGGTCTTGCGCTCGCCTTCGAGCGCGGTGAAGCGCGCCACGTCGAGGTAGGGCTGGGGGTTCTTGCGGGCTTCGAGCCGCGCGACCACCGCGTTCAGGTCGCGGCGCAGCTGGGTGATGTCGAGCATGGGAGGGTTCCTGAGGATGGGTGGGGCGCCGGTCGCAGCGGCCGGCGCGGTATGTCGGGGGGGGGGCTGGCGGCGGGCGGTCAGGATCGGCCGGCGGCGGCCATCGACTTGTCGCCCAGCCCCATGGGCAACGGGAACTCGGTTCCTTCCTCGACGCCGGGCATCCTGCGCACGCTGAGTGCGCCCAGGGCCTTGAGGCGATCGATCACCTGCTGCACCAGCAGTTCGGGGGCGGAGGCGCCGGCGGTCAGGCCGACGCGGGCGCCGTGGCCGAGGCCGTCGAACCACTCGGGCTTCAGCTCCGCGGCGCTGTCGATCATGTAGGCGGGCGTGCCCAGGCGCTGGGCCACCTCGCGCAGGCGGTTGCTGTTGGAGCTGGTGGGGCTGCCGACGACGATGACCACGTCGGCCTCGCTGGACAGCAGCTTGACCGCGTCCTGCCGGTTCTGGGTGGCGTAGCAGATGTCCTGCTTCTTGGGCTCGCGCACGAGCGGGAAGCGCGCGCGCACCGCGGCGTGGATCGCGGCGGCGTCGTCCACGCTGAGCGTGGTCTGGGTGACCACCGCGAGCTTGGCGGGGTTCTTCACCGGGGCAGTGGCAACGTCCTTGGCGTCCTCGACGAGGTAGATGCCCTCGAGCAGCTGGCCCATCGTGCCCTCGACCTCGGGGTGACCCTTGTGGCCGATCATCAGGAACTCGTAGCCTTCCTTGGCGAGCTTGGCCACTTCGACGTGCACCTTGGTGACCAGCGGGCAGGTGGCGTCGAAGACGCGAAAGCCGCGCGCGCGGGCCTCGTCCTGCACCGCCTTGCTGACGCCGTGGGCGGAAAAGATCAGCGTGGCGCCAGCGGGCACCTCGGCCAGGTCCTCGATGAAGATCGCCCCCTTGGCCTTCAGGTCGTTGACCACGTAGGTGTTGTGCACGATCTCGTGGCGCACGTAGATCGGCGCACCGTAGAGCCTGAGCGCGCGCTCGACGATCTCGATGGCGCGGTCCACGCCGGCGCAGAAGCCCCGTGGCTGGGCCAGCACGACTTCCTGGACGAGGTGCTGCGCGCGGTCCCGCTCGGCCATCACAGCACCCCGATCAGCTCGACCTCGAAGGTCACCGGCTGGCCGGCCAGCGGGTGGTTGAAGTCGAACTCCACCCACTCCTTGCCGCCGCTGGGGTCGACCGCGCGCACCACGCCGGCGAAGGAGCCCTGGCCGTCCGGCGTGGGGAACTGCACCGCGTCGCCTACCGCATAGGTTTCGTAGGGGTCGCCCATGTCGCGCAGCACTTTGGCGGCCAGGCGCTGCACCATCGCCGGGTTGCGTTCGCCGAAGGCTTCGCCGGCCGGCAGCTCGATGACGTGCCGACCGCCTTCATCCAGCCCGATCAGGCGCGCCTCGATGGCCGGCGACAGCGCGCCGGTGCCCAGCGACAGCGTGGCCGGCTTGGCATCGAAGGTGTTGATCACATCGGCGCCGTCCGGGCCGGCAAGGCGGTAGTGCAGGGTCAGGAAGGAACCCGATTGGACTTGGGGCACGGCGCGAATCCTGTGGTTACTGGGCTGTGGGTAGACTGGCCGCGATTTTAGGTGCCGCCCTGGGGTCGACCCGGAGGTGCTGTCTGTCGCGCGTCAAACGCCACGCCCACGCCCACGCCACGCATTCCCCCCGGCCGATGAAAGACCTGCCCGCCTCGCTGCGCCCGCGCGAAAAGCTGCTCGCCCAGGGGCCGGGCGCGCTCGCCGATGCCGAGCTGCTCGCGCTGCTGCTGCGCACCGGCCTGAAGGGGCTGGGCGTGCTGCAGATGGCCGAGCAGCTGCTGGCGCGGCACGGCGGCATCGGCGGGTTGCTGCGCGCCGAGCCGCAGCAGCTCGCGCGCATCAAGGGCCTCGGGCCGGCCAAGCGCGCCGAATTGCAGGCGGTGCTGGAGCTGGCGCGGCGCGCGCTGGCCGCCGAGCTGGCGCAGCGCCCGGTGTTCGACAGCCCGCAGGCGGTGCGTGACTACCTGAAGCTGCAGCTCGGTGACCTGGGACACGAGGTCTTCGCGGTGCTCTTCCTGGACGCGCAGCACCGGCTGATCGCCTACGAGCCGCTGTTTCGCGGCACGCTGACGCAGACCAGCGTCTACCCGCGCGAGGTGCTCAAGCGCGCGCTGGATCACAACGCGGCGGCGGTGCTGCTGGCGCACAACCACCCCTCGGGCCTGGCCGAGCCCTCGCGGGCGGACGAGTACCTGACCCAGACCCTCAAGACCGCGCTGGCGCTGGTGGACGTGCGCGTTCTGGACCACTTCGTCGTCGGGCGGGGCGAGCTGGTGTCCTTCGCCGAGCGGGGGCTGCTGTGAAGGCCTCGTGGGAGGAACTCGCGGCGATCGGCCGCGAACTGCGCGAGCGCCGCCGTGCCGAGGCCGAGGCCGAAGCCCGCCGCGCCGCCGAGGCGGCCGCGCGCCAGCGCGAACGAAACTTCTTTGCGCTGAGCGTCGGCCCGGTCACGCCGCTGCGACCCAGCGGCCTGGCCGAGCTGCAGCGCCCGCGGCCGGCGCCGATTCCTCGCCAGCGCGAGATCGACGAGCAGCAGGTGCTGCGCTCGTCGCTGTCCGACGAGTTCGACCCGGTCACGCTGATGGAGACCGACGAGCGGCTGACCTACCACCGCGCCGGCGTGTCGCCCGACGTGCTGCGCGACCTGCGCCAGGGCCGCTGGACGGTGCAGGGCCAGATCGACCTGCACGGCCTGCGCCGCGACGCCGCGCGCGAGGCGCTGAGCGAATTCCTGGCCGAGTCGGCCAAGCAGGGCTGGCGCTGCCTGCGCGTGGTGCACGGAAAGGGCCTGGGCTCGCCGGGGCGCGAGCCGGTGCTCAAGGGCAAGGTGCTGAGCTGGCTGGCGCAGCGCCGCGAGGTGCTGGCCTACACCCAGGCGCGCGGGCCGGACGGCGGCGCCGGCGCGCTGATCGTGCTGCTCGAGGGCCGCTCCCCGCGCCAGCGCCACCTGCGCCGCTGGCTGGGCGAGAACGATTGATGCCGCGGCTCAGACCGCGATGTTCCGCATCCAGTCGGCGGTCTTGAAGAAGCTCTCGTCGAGCCGTTGCACCAACGCCGGATCCAGTTCGGTCTCCTGCATCGCCTGGTGCATGCAGGCCAGCCACTGATCGCGCTCGCGCACGCCGATCGCGAAGGGCAGGTGGCGCATGCGCAGGCGTGGGTGGCCGAAGCGTTCCTCGTAGTAGCCCGGTCCGCCGAGCCAGCCGCAGAGGAACCAGAACAGCTTGTCGCGCGCGTCGTCCAGCGTTGGGCCGTGCGCGGCGCGCAGCTCGCGGTAGCCCGGCTCCAGGTCCATCAGGTCGTAGAAGCGGTCGACCAGGGCGCGTACCCTGGCTTCGCCGCCGACCCAGTCGAAGGGCGTGGCCGGTGGCGCGGCGGGAGCGGGGGCGGGCGAGGGTGTCTGGGGATCGGTCACGGCAGGCGACAGGTCAAGGGCCGCGGCTGCTGCGGCCGTGGAAGTGGCGAGAGGGATGGTGCGCCCGAGTGTAGGGGGCGACAGCGCGGCGCGCTGCCCGAGGGCCTCACCGCAGGCCACCGTCGATCAGCCGCCCTGCTGCGTACCCAGCCGCTGGGTCAGCCGCTTGGCGAGCTGGCCGATCGAGAGGGCCGCCTGGGCCCCGGGGTAGGCCAGCAGCAGCAGCTGGCGCTTCTGGATCGCGTCGCGCACCGAGGGGTCG
Organism: Burkholderiaceae bacterium; assembly: GCA_035331205.1. GTDB lineage: Bacteria > Pseudomonadota > Gammaproteobacteria > Burkholderiales > Burkholderiaceae_C > Sphaerotilus. Next base: position 9,903 of record DAOLLE010000005.1, on the reverse strand, counting down.
CTCGGGATTTCGCCCTGGTAGTGCAGCTGCACCGACCGACCGTCGGCCAGACGCACGAAGCGGTCGATCACCGTCTGCAGCTGCTGCGCCACGCCGCGGCCCTCGCCGCTGCGGTGCACCTGGTTGACCGCCAGCAGCGGGGCGACGCGGTTTTGCTGGACCGCCAGCACCTTGATCGTCGCGTAGGCGTCGGTCAGCGAAGTCGGCTCGGGCGTGGCCACCACCAGCACCTCGTCGGCCAGCGACACCGCGTAAAGCACCACGTCCGAGATGCCGGCGCCGGTGTCGAGCAGCACGTCGTCGTAGTGGGGGCGCACGCTCGCCAGCAGTGCGTCGAACTGCTCGCGCAGCTCGGGCGTCAGGCGCGAGTATTCGACCAGCCCGGAGCCGGCCAGCAGCACCTGGAAGCCCCCGGGTGCGTCCTGCAGCGCCTGGTCGAGCGTGGCGCGGCCGGTGAAGACGTCGTGCAGCGTCGTCGTGGGGCGCAGGTTGAGCACCACGTCGAGGTTGGCCAGGCCGAGGTCGGCGTCGATCACCAGCACGCGCCGACCCTGGCGGGTGAGCGCGGCGGCCAGGTTGGCGGCGACCATCGTCTTGCCGACGCCGCCCTTGCCGCTGGTGACCGCCAGGATGCGTGCGCCCGCCGTCGGCGCACCGGGCGTCGCGCGGGGGAGGGCGCTGGAGGAGGTCGGGGCGTTCATGTCGAGGATGCAAACGGAGCGGGGGCACTGTCGGGGCCGGGGGCGCTGGCCTCGCCGGGGGGCGGGGCGCCGAACAGCAGACCCTGCTCCTCGGGCGTCACGATGCTCACCGGCGGGGTCTCGAGCCGGGTGCAGTTGCGCCCGTCGGCCTTGGCGCGGTAGAGCAGCTGGTCGCTGCGTTCGAGCCACATCGACGGCGAGGAGCGCACCCAGGCCGGGGCGAAGGCGCCACCGACGCTGATGGTCACCTGCAGTGACTGCTGGGGCGTGATCGGAATGGCCAGCTCCTCGATGGTGCGGCGCACCCGTTCGGCCACGCGGTGGCCGAAGGCCGGGGCGCAGTTGGGCAGCACCGCGGCGAACTCCTCGCCGCCGATGCGCGCGACGGTGTCCATCGGCCGCACGCAGTCCTGCAGCGCGCGGGCGACGGCCTGGATCACCAGGTCGCCCGCGGCGTGGCCATGGTGGTCGTTGACCGCCTTGAAGTGGTCGATGTCCATCAGCAGCAGCAGTGCCGGCTCGCCCGAGCGGGCCACGCGGTCGACCTCGCGGTCCAGCGCGGCCTCGAACTGGCGGCGGTTGGACAGCCCGGTCAGTGGGTCGCGGCTGGACAGGCGGCACAGCCCGTCGACCAGCGCCTGCATCCAGGCTGGGGATCCGGGCGCCGCGCCCTCGGGCCAGCGGTGGCCGCAGCGTTCCAGCAACTGCAGCGCGGCATCCAGGCGCAACTCGCCGGCCTGCACCGCCACGCGCAGCGCATCGCGCGGCGGCAGCGTGCCGCTGCGCGCGTCGGTGTGCGCATCGGCGTGTGGGTCGACCACGGCACAACGAGACAGGCCAGGGTTCACGGCGGTGTCGGGCGGATCGGGCGGCAAGGCCCGGACGGAGGGGCGGGTGCTCTGAATCTGAAAGAACCTGGGAGTCAGTCTAGCTCAGGGCCGGGTGGCTGAGACAGGGAATAGGCCGTTCCGCGGGTCCAACTCCGGGCATCGGGGCGGGTGCCGGCGCTTGACACTCGTTGCACCGCTGGCGATGGCGCCTTCCGCACCCGGTGCGCCCGCTTGGCGGCGCGCGCCGGATGCCATGGGCCCCTCGCGCCAGCACCGACCGCAGCGCAAATCCCGGCATGGCCACTTCCCGCAGCAGCACCCTCGACGATTCCGGCGCCGATCTCTTCGGCGGCGATGCCGCGGCGCGTGAGTTCAGCTTCGACGCCCGCGACTTCGCCCGGGTGCGCCAGCTGATCCACCAGCGCGCGGGCATCAGCCTGCACGAGCACAAGCACGCGATGGTCTACAGCCGCCTGGCGCGGCGCCTGCGCGACACCGGCCACCGCTCCTTTGCCAGCTACCTGCAGTGGCTCGAACAGGCCCGCGGGGAGGCTGCCGAGCGCGAGTGGCAGGAGTTCGTCAATTGCCTGACCACCAACCTGACCTCGTTTTTCCGCGAGCAGCACCACTTCCCGCTGCTGACCGAGGCGCTGCGCAGTCTGAGCGGGGCGGGGCGTCCGCCGCCGCGCCTGTGGTGCAACGCCGCCTCCACCGGCGAGGAGCCCTACTCGCTGGCGATGTGCCTGGCCGAGACGCTGGGCGGCAGCAGCCCGCGCATCCTCGCCAGCGACATCGACACCCAGGTGCTGGCCACCGCGCAGCGCGGCGTCTACCCGGCGGATGCGCGCGGGCTCAGCCCCGAGCGGCTCAAGCGCCATTTCCTGCGCGGTACCGGCGCCAACGCCGGCTACATCCGCGTGCGCCCCGAATTGGCGCGGCTGATCGAGTTCCGCCAGTTCAACCTGATGAGCCCCCAGTGGTCGCTGGGCGAGCCCTTCGACATCGTCTTCTGCCGCAACGTGATGATCTATTTCGACGCGCCCACCCAGCGCCGCGTGCTCGAACGCACCCATGCGGTGATGCGCCCGGGCGGTCTGCTCTTCGTCGGCCACTCCGAGAACTTCACCGACTCGCGCGACCTCTTCCTGCTGCGTGGCAAGACCGTCTACCAGCGCGTCGGGTGAACGCAGCGCCCACGCCCCCACCGCAGCCTGGCCCCATGGCCCCTTGAAACGAATCCGCTCAGCCGAGGCCCCATGACCGTCGTTCCCCCCACCCCGGTGACCGCGCCGCGCACGCAGCGGCTCGAACGGCTGCGCGCTGCGTCGCGCAAGCCCGGCGAGGCCTCGTTCTTCTACTACGACGCCTTCTTCCGTTCCGACGCGGTCAAGGTCCTGCCCGGCGAGTACTTCGTGCACGACGAGGACGTGCTGATCATGACCACGCTGGGCTCGTGCATCGCCGCGTGCATCTGGGATCGCGTCGCCCACGTCGGCGGCATGAACCACTTCATGCTGCCCGACGTCGGCTCCGGCATGGCCGATGGCGGGCGCTACGGCTCCTTCGCGATGGAGTTGCTGATCAACGAGCTGCTCAAGCGCGGCGCCAACCGCATGACCCTCGAAGCCAAGGTCTTCGGTGGCGCAGCCGTCATCAGCGGCATGAGCAGCCTCAACGTCGGCGAGCGCAACACCCGGTTCGTGCTCGACTACCTCGCCACCGAACGCATTCCGGTGGTGTCCAAGGACGTCATGGAGGTCTACCCGCGCAAGGTCTGCTTTCTGCCGCACAGCGGCAAGGCCATGGTCAAGCGCCTGGCGCCGACCAACCAGGACGCCGTGGCCGCCATCGAGCGCGACGCCGCCCAGAAGGCGCGCAAGACCACCAGCGTCGGCGGCACCGTCGACCTGTTCTGAACCGGCCCCCGAGGCTTATCCCCTTTTCGACCCTTCAGGAGCAATCGATGGCCAAGACTCGCGTGGTGGTGGTGGACGACTCCGCCCTGGTGCGCAGCCTGCTCGCCGAGATCATCAACCGCCAGTCCGACATGGAGTGCGTCGGCACCGCCAGCGACCCGCTGGTCGCGCGCGAGATGATCCGCAACCTCGACCCCGACGTCATCACCCTCGACGTCGAGATGCCGCGCATGGACGGCATCGACTTCCTCGCCAAGCTGATGCGCCTGCGCCCGATGCCGGTGGTGATGGTGTCCACGCTGACCGAGCGCGGCGCCGAGGTCACCCTCAAGGCGCTCGAACTCGGCGCGGTGGACTTCGTCGCCAAGCCGCGCATCGGCATCGCCGACGGCATGAAGCAGCTGGCGCAGGAGATCACCGACAAGGTGCGCATCGCCGCGCGGGCGCACGTCAGCCGCCTCGTCACCCCGGCGCCGGCCACTGCAGCACCCGCCCGCAGCGGTGGTGCCCCGTCCTCGTCCACCTCGTCTTCCCCTGGCGCCGCCGCGCCTGCGCCCGAAGCCGCTGCGGCCAGTGCGCCGCTGGGCCGCCTGTCGACCGAAAAGCTCATCGTCATCGGCGCCTCCACCGGCGGCACCGAGGCCACCCGCGAGGTCCTCAGCAGCCTGCCGGCCGACGCCCCCGGCGTGCTCATCACCCAGCACATGCCGCCGGGCTTCACCAAGAGCTATGCCGCGCGGCTCAACGGCCTGTGCCGCATCGCGGTGCAGGAAGCCCGCGACGGTGACCGCATCCTGCCCGGCCACGCCTACATCGCCCCGGGCGGCATGCACCTGTCGGTCGAGCGCTCCGGTGCCAACTACATCGCCCGCGTGCGCGACGGGGAGCCGGTCAACCGCCACAAGCCCAGCGTCGAGGTGCTGTTCCAGTCCGCCGCCCGCATCGCCGGGCGCAACGCGATCGGCATCATGCTCACCGGCATGGGCGCCGACGGGGCGCTGGGCATGAAGGCGATGCGCGACGCCGGCGCCTACAACTTCGCCCAGGACGAAGCCAGCTGCGTCGTCTTCGGCATGCCCCGCGAGGCCATCGCCGCCGGCGCCGTGCACGAGGTGCTGCCGCTCAAGCGCATCGCCGAGCAGCTGATGCGCCACCTGCGCGAGAACGCCGGGGCAACGCTGCACCGGGTGTGACGCCGGGGCCCGCGCGGCCCGTCCTAGCCCGTCCCATCGCTGCGGTTTTCGCAGAAAATCCCCGCAGCACTTCGGGGATCACGGTGGGAGACGACGGGTCACAGCCAATCCAGCCAGGACCAGCGCAGCCGGCAGGGGCGCCGTCGGTCGTGCGCATCTTTCTGGCGTCGTCGAAGGAGTTGGAAGAGCACCGGCGCGAGTTCAAGCAAGCCATCGGGCTGCTGAACGAGCTGGACCTCTGGCGCCTCCAACGCGGGGTGACCTTTCAGGTCGTCAACTGGGAGGACAGCGTCGATGCGATGTCCGCCACCCGCTCCCAAGACGAATACAACCGGGCGCTCGTTGAGTGCGACGTCTTCGTCGTGCTCTATCGCAGCAAGGTGGGCAAGTACACCGCCGAAGAATTCGAGAAGGCGGTCGAGCGCTTCAAGGCCACCGGCCGGCCTCTGATCTACACCTACTTCCACCAGGACTCGGTCAACTTGGCCGATCTCTCACTGGACGACTTCACCAGCCTGAAGGGCTTTCAGGCGCGGCTGAAGGCGGCGGGGCACTTCGAGACGCCCTACGCCAACAAGGAAGCGCTGTGCGGCGAGTTCGGGCGGCAGCTGGAACTGCTGTTCCAGGACGGTCGCCTCGTCCCGAAACGCCGCGTCGACGGGACGCCGACCGTCCCGAACGGCCCGTCCCCCGACCGCCAGCGCGAGCTGGACTACCTCGGCAACCTCGTGCATCGCCTGCTCGGCGCGGTCGAGCAGTTGTGGGTGCCGCTGCAGGCCGAGCAAACGCGGGCCCGCTCGTTGGCGCGCACGCGGGGCGCGGGCGTCACGCTGATCCGCGGCGAGATGAGCCTGCGCCGCCGCGCTGCGGTCGAGGAGGCCGCGCCCGCGGGCGTTGAGCCCGACGAGCGCTTCGATGATGTGCTCGACGCCTACCGCGCGCTGCCGCAGCGCCAGGGCCTGCGGCGCCTGGCGGTGCTGGGCGCGCCGGGGGCGGGCAAGTCCTTCTCGCTGCAGCGCATCGCGCACGAGTACGCTACCCAGGCGCTGGCCGACGCCGCCCGGCCACTCCCACTCCCGCTGCTGGTGCAGCTGGGCCACTGGACCGAGGCCGACGAGCCGCTGGCCGACTTCATCGAGCGTCACCTCGCCGAGGTCTGCCCCGGCCTGCAGCCCGGTGACCTGAAACGCCTGCGCGACGCTGGCCGCGCAGTGCTGCTGCTCGACGGCCTGAACGAGATCCCGCCCGGCCAGCGCGCCGACGACCCCGCCCGCCGCCGCCCCGGCAAGCTGGCCCAGGTCCGCCAGGAGTCCGACGACCGCCGCTACGTCGGCGTGGTCGTCAGCTGCCGCGAGGGCGACTTCGCCGCCGACTGCCGCCTGCCCTTCGACGAACTGCGGCTGGCGCCCCTGCAGCCTTGGCAGATCCACGATGCGATCGGGCGCGCGATGCTGCAGCACGCAGATGGGGACGAGGCTGAAGCTGCGCGGCTGACTGATGGGCTGTTTTGGCGGCTTGTAGGAAATGGCGATGCGCGTGAACACTGGCGTGAGTGGAATGCCAGTGGTGCAACGATGGAGGGGTTCTGGGAGTTGTCTTCGGAGGGCCCGCTGACGGGTGACTCCCGCATCGAGTGGCGCTTCTTCTTGAGAAGCCAACTCTTAAGTGACGAGAGGAATTTGTTGCGGCTTGCGGGCAATCCGTACTTGCTTACGCTGCTGATGGCGATCTTCACCGAAGAGGGCGTGTTGCCGAGCAACCGCGCCGAACTGTTCGACACCTGCCTGAGCACGCTGTACCACCGTGAGGCCGAGGCGCGGCGGGCGCGCGGCGACGCAAGCATTCCCCCCGAAGCGGGTTGGCGAGCCGCGCTTGTCCAGTTGGCCGGGCGGTTGCAGCAGGTCGATGGAGGGATGGTGGAACAGCCGGACGGGGTACGCACCTCGTTGTCGCGCGCCGACTGGCCCGCGGTACTGACCGACGAGTGGCTGGCTTTCAGCGTGGACGCCAGTGTGCTTCAGCGCCTTGGGCGGGAGTCACTGCGCTTCACCCACCAGCTGCTGCAGGAAGCGTTGGCCGCTCGGGTGTTGATCGACGCTGCCCAGAACGACACTCGGCCAGCCAGCGACTTCTGGCCCCGTGAACGCTGGTGGCAGCGTAGTGGCTGGGAAGTGGCGGCTGAAATTGCAGCCGAAGCGGTCGAAGCGGACGTCGCGTCGCAAGTTCAGCTGATCGATTGGTTGGCGGTGGATCATCCCGGCGTGGCCGCAACAATTTGGCGTCGCCTGGGGCATCCGATTCTGCCGAATGAATTGCGGGCGCGGACCAAAGCCAAGTGGCTGTCCCGGATGACCGACTCTGAAGCCGAGCCCAACGGATTGGCACGGGCTGCCATTGGTAGCTGGATCAGTGCGCAGGACCTAGACGACCGCCCCGGCACTGGCCTGCGATCTGACGGCCTTCCCGACATCGCTTGGGTGTTGATTGACGATTCTCGTCCATTTATATATCAACACTGGGAGCATCCTCCACTGCCCCCTTATGCGATTGCCCGCTACCCGGTCACGAATCGGCAGTGGCAGGCGTTTGTCGACGACAATGGCTATCAAAACGACCGCTGGTGGAGTGGGTTTGAACATCGGCCCCAACCAAAATCGCCGAATTGGTCTGACCCAACTGCCCCAAGGGAGACGATTAATTGGTTCGAGGCGATGGCTTTTTGCCATTGGCTCAGCTTCCGGATGGGCCAGTTAGTTTGTCTGCCGACCGAATGGCAGTGGGAACGAGCTGTGCGAGGGGTGGAGGGACGTCAGTACCCCTGGGGTATGGATTGGGACAGTTCGAAGGCCAATACTGGAAACTTAGTAGGTAAAACTACGCTGGTCGGCATCTATCCAAATGGCACGACTCTCGATGAGGGGAAGAATTCTACTGGGATCCTCGATCTGGCTGGCAATGTTTGGGAATGGTGTCTAAACGACTATGATAGGCCGGACCGGCTTTACCCCCAAAGTGAGGCAGTGGTGCGGGGCGGCTCGTGGTCAGGATCTGCCGAGAGCTGCCGAGCGACATATCGCATAAGGATCGACCCGGTAGATCGCAATGAATATCTAGGGTTGCGTTTGGTAGTGGCTTACCCATTCCGGGTAATGAATCCTGAACCCGGTACATAGCGCCGGGCGATTTCTTTCAGGGAGCGGTCCAATGGTTCAGAGAAACCGCTCCTGCAGGTCGCTCAGAAAATCAAACCCCCGCGCCGTCGGCGCGACCCGCCCATCGGTCTGCGTGAGCAGCCCCTGCCGCTCGGCCTCGTCGAGCTTGGCGCGCACGGCCGACAGCGGCAGGCCGGTGCGTTCGGGGAAGAGGGCGAGGTCGAAGCCGTCCTTCAGGCGCAGCGCGTTGAGCATGAACTCGAAGGGCAGGGCCTTGCGGGCCACTTCCTCGTCGTTCGACACCGCCTGCCCGGCCAGCGCCTTCTCCATGTACGCCGCCGGTTCCCGCCAGCGCACCTGGCGCACGACGCGGTGCGGAAAACTCAGCTTGCTGTGCGCCCCGGCGCCGATGCCGAGGTAGTCGCCGAACTGCCAGTAGTTCAGGTTGTGGCGGCAGCGGTGGCCGGGCTTCGCGTAGGCGGAGACCTCGTAGCGCAGCAGGCCGGCCTCACCGGTCAGCGCGGTGATCTGGTCGAGCATCTCGGCCGACAGGTCGTCGTCCGGCAGGCCGGCCGGCGGCGCGTTGGCGAAGCGGGTGTTTGGCTCGATCGTCAGGTGGTAGACCGACAGGTGCGTGGGCTGCAGCGCCAGCGCGGTGCGCAGGTCTTCGGCCGCCTTCGCCAGGTCCTGGCCGGGCAGGGCGTACATCAGGTCGAGGTTGAAGGTGTCGAAGGCCTCGCGCGCCTCCTCGGCCGCGGCAATGGCCTGGGCGCGGTCGTGCACCCGGCCCAGCGCGGCCAGCGCGGCGTTGTCGAAGCTCTGCACGCCGATCGACAGCCGGGTGACGCCCGCGGCGCGGAAGGCGCGGAAGCGCTCGCGCTCGAAGGTGCCGGGGTTGGCCTCCAGCGTCACCTCGGCGCCGGGCAGCAGCGGCAGGCGGGCGCGCACGTCGTCCAGCAATCGGGCGATGGCCTCGGGCGAGAACAGGCTGGGCGTGCCGCCGCCGATGAAGATCGTCTGCACGTTGCGGCCCCAGATCAGCGGCAGCGCCGCCTCCAGGTCGGCGCGCAGGGCGTCGAGGTAGCGGGTCTCCACCTGCGCATCGAGCTGCCGGCCGTCGGACGCAGTTGTCCGCTCGTGGCTGTTGAAGTCGCAGTACGGGCACTTGCGCAGGCACCAGGGCAGGTGGACGTAGAGCGACAGCGGCGGCACCGCGCCGAGCTGCAGCGTGCCGGGGCGCAGGTAGCGCGCGATCAGGTCGTCGTCAGCCAAGGCCCCACACCTCGGTCATCAGCTTCACCATCTGGGCGGCGGCCAGCGCGCGGTGGCTGTGGCGGTTCTTGACCTCGGCGTCGAGTTCGGCCACCGCCGCACCCAGCGCCGGGATCTGCATCAGCGGGTCGTAGCCGAAGCCGCCGCTGCCGGCGGCTTGCTGGCGGATCTCGCCCTCCCAGCGGCCGAAGGCGATCAGCGGCTCGGGATCGTCGGCCGAGCGCACCGCCACCAGCGTGCAGACGAACCTGGCGCGCCGGCTGTCGGCGCCGGCGAGCTCAGCCAGAAGCTTGGCGTTGTTGGCCGCGTCCCGGCGAGCCCGGTGGGCCTCGCGGTCCTCGGCCGGGTCACGTTCGATCGGCGCGAAGTGGGCCGACTGCACGCCGGGATGGCCGCCCAGCGCATCGACGCACAGGCCGGAGTCGTCGGCGATCGCCGGCAAGCCCGAGGCCGCGGCGGCGTGGCGGGCCTTGGCCAGCGCGTTCTCGACGAAGGTGTGGTGCGGCTCGTCGGCCTCCGAAATGCCCAGCTCGCCTTGCGCGACCAGCGTGACGCCCGTTGCGCCGTTATCGCCGAGCAGGGCCTGCAGCTCCTTGAGCTTCTTGGCGTTGTTGGAGGCCAGCACGAGGCGGCGGTCAGCGGCAGCGCTCATCCCGATCAGCCTTCGACGGCCTGGCCGGGCGTGCCGGCGAGTGCGGCCTTCTGCAGCTCGACCAGGCGGCGGATGCCCGCCTCGGCCAGGCTGACCAGCTGCAGCATCTCGGCGTGGCTGAAGGCGACGCCTTCGGCGGTGCCCTGCAGCTCGACGAAGCCGCCGGCGCCGGTCATCACCACGTTCA
>DAOLLE010000004.1:0-21204 GCA_035331205.1 Burkholderiaceae bacterium | reverse complement strand
CAGCCTTGCGCGAGGTCACCCTGCGCACGCTTGACGTCGGCTTGCTGCAGGCCGGCGCCAGCATGAAGGGCGAGTTCGAGCAGCGCCTGCGCTCGGTGATCGACGAGGTGCAGGCCAGCCCCAAGCCCATCATCCTGTTCATCGACGAGACCCACACCCTGGTGGGCGCGGGCGGCCAGGCCGGCACCGGGGATGCGGCCAACCTGCTCAAGCCCGCCCTGGCGCGCGGCCAACTGCGCACCATCGGCGCCACCACCTTTGCCGAGTACAAGAAGCACATCGAGAAGGACCCGGCGCTGACGCGGCGCTTCCAGAGCATCACGGTGGACGAGCCCGACGAGCCCAAGGCGCTCTTGATGATGCGCGGCGTGGCCTCGACGATGGAGCGCCACCACAAGGTGCAGATCCTGGACGAGGCGCTCGAAGGCGCGGTCAAGCTCAGCCACCGCTACATCGCCGGGCGCCAGCTGCCCGACAAGTGCGTCAGCCTGCTCGACACCGCCTGCGCCCGCGTCGCGGTGAGCCTGCACGCCACCCCGGCCGAGGTGGACGACAGCCAGCGCCGCATCGAATCGCTCGAAACCGAGCAGGGCATCGTCGAGCGCGAGGCCGCCATCGGCGTCGACACCGCGGCGCGCGCGGCACAGGTCAGCGCTGCGCTGGCGGCTGAGCAGGAGCGCCTGGCCGGCCTGAAGGCGCGCTGGGACGCCGAGCGCGCCCTGGTCGACCGCCTGCTGGCCCTGCGTGCCCGGCTGCGCGGCGCGCTGGAAGCGGTCGAACCGACCGGCAGCGCGCTGGAGGCGCAGGTCGCCCAAGCTGCTCAGGTCGCCCACGCCCCCCAGGCCGTTCCCGCCGAGGCCCGGCCCAGCCTGACGGACAGCGAGCGCGCCGACGCCCTGGCCGAGCTGCAGCGGGTGCAGGCCGAGCTCAGCGCCCTGCAGGGCGAGCACCCGCTGATCCTGCCCACCGTCGACCACCAGGCCGTGGCCAGCGTGGTGGGCGACTGGACCGGCATCCCCGTGGGCCGCATGGCGGCCAACGAGATCGAGACCATCCTCAACCTGCCCAAGGCCCTGGCCCAGCGCGTGGTCGGCCAGGACCACGCGATGGAGATGATCGCCAAGCGCATCCAGACCTCCCGCGCCGGCCTGGACAACCCCAACAAGCCCATCGGCGTGTTCATGCTCGCCGGCACCTCGGGCGTGGGCAAGACCGAAACCGCGCTGGCCCTGGCCGAGGCCCTGTACGGCGGCGAGCAAAACCTCATCACCATCAACATGAGCGAGTACCAGGAGGCGCACACCGTCTCCACGCTCAAGGGCGCGCCTCCGGGTTATGTGGGTTATGGCGAAGGGGGGGTGCTCACCGAAGCCGTGCGCCGCAAGCCCTACAGCGTGGTGCTGCTCGACGAGGTGGAGAAAGCCCACCACGACGTGCACGAAATCTTCTTCCAGGTCTTCGACAAGGGCTGGATGGAAGACGGCGAGGGCCGCGTGATCAACTTCAAGAACACGCTGATCCTGCTGACCACCAACGTCGGCACCGAAACCATCGACGCCCTGTTCGCCGACCCCGAACTGCGCCCCGACCACGAAGGCATGGCCAAGGCCCTGCGGGCGCCGCTGCTGAAAGTCTTCCCGCCGGCGTTATTGGGCCGTCTGGTCACGATTCCCTATTACCCGCTGAGCGACGAGGTGCTGGGCCTGATCGCCCGGCTGCAACTCGGCCGCATCAAGAAGCGCGTCGAGCAACAGTACAAGGTGCCGTTCAGTTACAGCGAGGATGTGATCCAGCTGATCTTGTCGCGCTGCACCGAGACCGAGTCGGGCGGGCGGATGATTGATGCGATCCTGACCAACACGCTGCTGCCGGATATTAGTCGGGAGTTTCTCAACCGGATGATGGAAGGTAGCGCAATAGACAAGGTGAGTGTCACCGTTCAGGACGGAGGATTTCAATATGGCTTCTAGAATATTCGCAGGTCCAGGCAAATAGCACGCAGCAAGATCTAGCCTAAAATATTGCGATATACTGCCAACTCAACCGGAGACCCAAATGACCGTTTGGACCTTCTACAACCATGGTACAAGAAGCAGCTCGCTGACGGGGCCTGACACGGGAGAGATCGTCACTCTGTTCGGAAACAACGACCGGCGGCCGATGTTTAGTGGCAAGATCATTAACGAAGGCGTTGGCTCGATAGGTGACCCGCAAAAGATTGCCTTTGAGTTCTCGCGCAACCAAGGCGGCACCTACTTCGTAAAACAGACGGGCTTGGCCAGTGGGGGTACCGTTGCGCGTGGGGTCACTGCAGGCACCGGAAGTGGCGTGCATGACAACGTTGACAACAGCGTCGAACTCGTGCGCGCTCTTAACCTGTCCAACAATAAGCCCGAGGCGATCAACATGATCGGCTGGAGCCGGGGCGCAGTGACGTGCATCCGCATCGCGTGGAAGCTCTGGCAGTCACAAGACCCGAACATCCGAGACATCCCAGTAAATATCTTTGCCGTTGACCCAGTAGCTGGGGCCGGTCACAGCACTGAAGTCGACGCGACAACGGTAACACCCAATGTACGCAACTATTTTGCGACGCTTGCCACTGGCGAACGGCGACGCTTCTTTAAGCCAATTGCCGGTCACCGACTGCACGTGGCCGACCCAGCAGCGACTCGCGCTTGGGTTGTGCCGATGCCGGGCGACCACAGCGATACAGCATATAACAACAACAATATAGGCAAGATTGTATTCAATTTAGCATACCGGTTTCTCAGCGCTTGTCAGACGCCTGTTCCGGCTATGCGTCACTACATGCTGTCGAACTTGGAAGTATGGAATCTATACGAGAAATCCATAATCGACCCATCCACTGTACATGAAACCAGCTCGATGCAAAAATTACTGTATGGGGTGAAGGGTTACAGCCGCAAGGACGAAGCGCACTCACACGATTTTGGTGAGGCCTTTTTCCCCAACGTACACGCACGCAAGGTCTTCGCTGCTACGTACCCTGACACCTACGATGCCTACTTTAGCATGGCAAACGTCAACCGACGTGGAACGCTTCCCTGGGGGCAGCTTTACAGCCCCCGTATAGTCGCCGAGCAGCATCGCAATAATATGTCCATGGCAATGATCCACAGACTTGAAGCATTGAAGCAGGGTGACGCCACAGCTGGCGGGCCCGCGGTTCCCGCTGAAGTCGACCTATTGATTGCCAGCCTCAAACTGATCGACTAACAGTCGAGTCCAGGATGAACGACAAGTGAGGCCACGTCGAATATGAGTGCATCACCCCAGCAAGGAGTTAGTTTCGACGCCGCCCTGAAACTGGCCATGCAGATGCACCAGGACAGTCAGCTGGCAGGCGCCGCGCAGTTGTACGAGCGCCTGCTCGCCGCCGCACCCGCCCACCCCGACGCCCTGCACCTGCTCGGCATGGCCCGGCACCAGATGGGCCGGTCTGACGAGGCCGTCGGGCTCATCGAGCAGGCCATTGCGCGCGAGCCGAACTTTGCCGGGTTTCACAACAACCTGGGCAATATCCACGCCGGCCATGGGCGTGTTGCCGAGGCGGCGCGGGCCTATGAGCGGGCGATCGAGCTGCAGCCGGACGATGCGGACCTGCACAACAACCTGGGGGCGCTGTACAAGGCGCAGGGGCGGCTGGAAGACGCAGAGGCTGCTTACCAGCGGGCGCTGGGGCTGAATGCGCGCCACATCAACGCGCTCAACAACCTGGGCCTGCTGCAGGCGGCGCGGGGGGACCGGGCGGGTGCGATCCGCTACTACGTCCAGGCGCTGGAGCTGGTGCCGGGCAACGCGTCGGCGCGCAAGCTGCTGGCGACGACGTACTACGCCGTCGGCCGCATCGAGGAGGCTGCCGAGGTCTACCGCCAGTGGCTGCAGGTCGAGCCGGATCACCCGATGGCGCGGCACATGTACGCGGCCTGCACCGGCGAGGGCGTGCCCGAGCGGGCGGGTGACGTCTACGTGGAGCAGACCTTCGACCGCTTTGCCGAGAGCTTCGAGTCGGTGCTCAACGAGCGCCTGCAGTACCAGGCACCACAGCTCTGTGCCGGCCTGCTGGCGCGGCTGCTGCCGCCGCCGGCGCGGCAGTTCGTGATGCTCGACGCCGGCTGCGGCACCGGCCTATGCGGCCCGCTGATGGCGCCCTGGGCCCGGGTGCTGGCGGGGGTGGACCTGTCCCGCGGGATGCTCGACCGGGCGCAGACCAAGGGCGTCTACCAGGACCTCTACAAGGCCGAGCTGACCGAGTTCCTGACGCTGTCGCCGGACCAGTGGGAGGTCATCGTCTCGGCCGACACGCTCTGCTACTTCGGCGACCTCAGCCGCGTGCTGGCCGCCGCGGCGGGCTCGCTCAAGGCGGGCGGAACGCTGGTGTTCACGGTCGAGGCGCTGCCGGATGCGGTCGGCCTGCCGCTGCAGATCCAGCCGCACGGGCGCTATGCCCACCACGCCGGCCACCTCGACGCGGCACTGAGCGCGGCCGGCCTCCAGACCCTGGCCTGCGAGCCGGTGCTGCTGCGCAACGAGGGCGGCCAGCCGGTGCAGGGCTGGCTGGTCGGGGCGCGCCGCCCGGCCGACTGAGCGCATGGCCGTTTGACCGCCTCACGGCCTGTCCGGCTGACGGGTGACTTTGGTCGCTAGGCGGGCGGCGGGGGCCGCAGTCAACTGGCCGGCATGGCCGCCGCGATCACCTTTCAGTCGCCCCTGCCGCCGCAGGAGCTGTTCGTCGAGTCGATGACCGTGGACGAGGGGCTGAGCCAGCTCGGCAGCATCGAGCTGCAGCTGCTCAGCCCGCGGCATGACCTCACGGCCGAGCGCCTGCTGGGCAAGCCGGTGGGCATCCAGCTGGAGGATCGGGCGGACCACAAGCGCTACTTCCACGGCCACGTCGTGCGCTTCGGCCACGGCGCGGCGCACGGGCGCTTCCATGCCTATCACGCCGAGGTGCGGCCCTGGCCCTGGTTCCTGACCCGCACGGCGGACTGCCGCATCTTCCAGGACCTGAGCGTGCCGGAGATCGTCCGCCAGGTCTGCGACGACCACCCGGGCGTGGCGCAGCTCAAGCTGAACCTGATGCGCAGCTACCCGAAGTGGACCTACTGCGTGCAGTACCGCGAAACCGACTTCCAGTTCATCAGCCGCCTGCTGGAGCACGAGGGCATCTACTGGCACATCGCCCACGAGCGAGGCAAGCACACCCTGCTGCTGCAAGACAGCAGCTCGGCGCACGACCCGGTGGCCGGGGTGGCCGAGATCCGCCACATCGAGAACCCGGCCACCGCCGCGCCGGGCGAGCAGTACGTCAGCGCCTGGCGCTTCGACGAAGAGATCCAGACCGAGAAGGTCGCGCTGACCAGCTACGACTTCGAGCGGCCGTCGACCTCGCTGCTCACCGACGTCAACATCAGCCGCAGCCACCCCGAAGCGGGCGCCGAGCGCTTCGACTTCCAGGGCGACTACCTGCAGACCGCGGACGGCAAGCAGCTGGCCGAAGACCTGCTGGACGCCGAGCAGACCCGCTACCAGCGCTGCGGCGGCGAAGGCAATGCGCTGAACCTGGAGGCCGGCCACACCTTCACCCTCAAGGGCCACCCCCGCGGCGACCAGAACGCCAAGTACCTGCTCACGCGCGTGCACCTGCACGCCCAGGTGGCGGTGTTCGACGGGGGCGGCGGCGGCGTGCAGTTCAAGGCCAGCTTCGAGGCCATTCCGGCCGCGCAGCAGTTCCGCCCGCCGCGGCGCACGCCCAAGCCGGTCGTGCAGGGGCCGCAGACGGCCCTGGTGGTGGGCCCGGCGGGCGAGGAAATCTTCACCGACAAGTACGGCCGCGTGAAGCTGCAGTTCCACTGGGATCGCCTGGGCCAGAAGAACGACCAGTCGTCGTGCTGGGTGCGCGTCTCCCAGCCCTGGTCGGGCAAGAACTTCGGGATGATCCACACGCCGCGCATCGGCCAGGAGGTGGTGGTCAGCTTCCTGGAAGGCGACCCGGACCAGCCGCTGATCACCGGGCGCGTCCACAACGCCGAGCAGATGCCGCCCTGGGAGCTGCCGGCCAACGCGACCCAGAGCGGCATCCTGACGCGCAGCAGCAAGGGCGGGGCCTATGGCAATGCCAATGCCATCCGCTTCGAGGACAAGAAGGGCAGCGAGCAGCTCTGGATCCACGCCGAGAAGAACCAGGACATCGAGGTCGAGAACGACGAGACCCACTCGGTGGGCCATGACCGCAGCAAGACCATCGACCACGACGAGACGACGCTGGTCAAGCACGACCGCACCGAGACGGTGGGCAACCACGAGACGATCACGATCGGCGTGAACCGCACCGAGTCGGTCGGCAGCAACGAGGTCATCGGCATCGGCGCCAACCGCACCGAGTCGGTGGGCGCCAACGAGACGATCAGCATCGGCGCGAACCGCACGATCAGCGTCGGCGCCAGCGAGACCGCCAGCGTCGCGCTGCAGCGTACCCACAGCGTCGGTGTCAACGAAACCATCGCGATCGGCGCGGCGCAGGAAATCGCCATCGGCGCCGCGCAGGTGGTGGCCGTCGGTGCGGCGCAGACCATCACCGTGGGGGCCAACCAGTCCACCAGCGTCGGCGCCAACCAGAGCAACGACATCGGCGCCAACCAGTCCACCAGCGTGGGGGCCAACCAGAGCACCAACGTCACCTCCAACCGCAGCATCGAGGTCGGCGGCGACCAGTCCACCAGCGTCGGCAAGGGCCGCAGCGCGACGGTGGCCAACGACGACGCGCTGAAGGTCGGCAAGAACCTCGTCATCGACGCCGGCGACTCGGTCACCCTCAAGACCGGCAGCGCCAGCCTCACGATGAAGAAGGACGGCACGATCGTCCTCAAGGGCAAGAACATCACGCTCGATGGCTCCGGCAAGATCACCGTCAAGGCGAGCGGCGACGTGGTGATCAAGGGCAGCAAGGTGCTGCAGAACTGAGCCGTCCTGCGAAGTCGCCGAGTGGCTCGGCATGACCTTCGTCCTTTGACCGTGAACAGCGTCACACCTAGTCTGCGGGCATCCGTTCTGGGTCGAGGACGCCATGCCCGCCTGCCCCCGCCTTCCCCGCTCACATCGAACCCGCTCCCGGTTCCGCTCCCGCGCGGCGGGCGCCCTTGCGGGAGCCTGCTGGCTGGTCGGCGCGCTCTGCGCCCCGGCTGAGGTCGCCGCCCAGGGCGGCGGTTCGGGGACTGGTGAGCGGCAGGCCGTCGCTCAGGAAGCCGTCCAGGTCAGCGCCTTCGAAATCCAGGGCAACAGCCTGCTGCCCTTCCTCGACCTGCAGCGCCGGCTCGAAGCCTTCAAGGGCCGGCGCACCCTGGCCGAGCTGCAGGGCGCCGCGGCGGCGGTGCAGCAGCTCTATGCCGACGCGGGCTATGGCGGCGTCGTCGCCTTCCTGCCGCCGCAGGAGCCCGCTGCCCTCGGCCGGGGCAGCGTGAATATTCAAGTGCTGGAGGGCAAGATCGCCCGGGTTACGGTGCGCGGCCAGCAGTACTTCACCGCCGACGGCGTGCTGGCCTCGCTGCCCGCGCTGGTCGTCGGGCGCACGCCGCACCTGCCGACGCTGGACGCGCAGATGCAGATCGGCAACGAGAACCCGGCCCGCCATGTGCGCGTGCTGCTCAAGCCGGGCGAGCGCCCCGGCGAGACGGATGCCGAAGTCAGCGTCACCGACCGCGGTTTCCAGCGCCTGCTCGCCAGCCTGGACAACAGCGGCAACGCCCGCACCGGCCACTGGCGCGCGACGCTGGGCTGGCAGCACGCCAACCTGACCGACCGCGACGACACGCTGGCGCTGCAATACCAAACCTCGCCGACCCACCCCTCGCGCGTCGACGTGCGCAGCCTGGGCTACCGGCTGCCGCTGTACGGCCCGCGCCTGGTCTTCGACGCCTACGCGGCCCGCTCCTCGGTGGACGGCGGCAGCACCGCCACCGCGGCCGGCGACCTGCGCTTCAACGGCACCGGCCAGCTCGCCGGCCTGCGCCTGGCGCAGGTGCTGCCGCGCCTGGGTGAGGCCGACCAGCGCCAGGCGCTGGCGCTGGACTGGCGCAAGTACCTGAACCGCTGCGAGATCAGCGGCCTGCCGATCGGCGCCTGCGGTAGTGCCGCCGGCCGGGTCGTGGTGCTGCCGCTGTCGCTGGACTACGTGCTGCAGGCGCCGGGCGCCCAGGCCTGGGGCGGCAGCCTGTCGCTGCAGACCAACCTGCGCCGCAGTGGGCGCGACAGCGACGCCGCCGCCTTCGAATCCGTGCGCTCCGGCGCCCGCCCCGGCTACGCGCTGCTGCGCGCGGGCGCGAACGGGCAATGGCCGCTCGACGAGCGCTGGTCGTTGCGCGGCCGGCTGGCGACCCAGTACAGCCGCGACGCGCTGGTGCCGGGTGAGCAGTTCGGCCTCGGTGGCGCCACCTCGATCCGCGGCTACGAGGAGCGCGAACTCGCCGGCGACCAGGGCGCCGCCGTCTCGGTCGAGCTGCTGCGCGCGCTGCTGCCGGCCGCGGGCGACACCGGCAGCGTCGTGCTGCAGGGGCTCGCCTTCGTCGACGCCGGCCGGGCACGCAACACCCACGGCACGCCCTGCCTGGACCTGCGCACGGGCTGCAACGCGGCCTCGTGGGGCGCCGGGCTGCGCCTGGGGGCCGGCGCGCTGCAGATTTCGCTCGACGCCGCCCGGGCGCTCGAGCGCGCCAGCGAGACCGACCGGGGCGACCTGCGCGCGCACGTCGCCGTCCGCTATGCGTACTGAGGGCTCACCGTCCTCCGACCGGTGATCGCCAAGAGAGCTGCCATGAACCACGCCGCCGCCTCACTGCCCCTTCGCCACACCCACCGTCGGGCCTGCCGAGCCGACCGACGGCCGCTGCGCTTGCGCCCCCTGGCCGTCGCGCTGCTGCTGGCCGGCTGTGCCGCCCCGCTGTCGGGCCTGGCCCAGGCGCAGAACCGCAGCACCCTGCCCAGCGGCATGACCGTGGTGCAGGGCCAGGCGAGCGCCAGCACGCAGGGCAGCCAGCTCACCGTCACCAACTCAGCCAACGCGCTGCTGAACTGGCAGAGCTTCTCGATTGGCGCAGGCGCCAGCGTGCGCTTCGTGCAGCCCGGCGCCGACAGCCGGGTGCTCAACCGCGTCGTCGGCAACGACCCGTCGCAGATCTTCGGCCAGCTCAGCAGCAACGGCCAGGTTTGGCTGCTCAACGCCAACGGCGTGCTCTTCGGCCGCGAGGCGCGGGTGGACGTGGCCGGACTGGTGGCCTCGACGCTCAACCAGCTGCCCGCCGACTGGCAGGCCGGCCGCCTGCTGCTGCGCGAAGCCGGCGCTGGCTCGGCCACCGGCGCCAGCGTCGTCAACCAGGGTGAGTTGCGCAGCACGCTGGGCGGCCATGTGCTGCTGATCGGCGGTTCCGGTGGGGTGCGCAACGAAGGCCACATCGAGGCCCCCGCCGGCACGGTCGGGCTGGCCGCCGGGCGCAGCGTCGAGCTGGCCGACAGCCGCACGCCGAACATCACCGTGCGCGTCGACGCGGCCCAGGGCGGCTCCGGCAGCAGCACCGGCACGGTCGGCAATGTCGGCAGCCTGCTCGCGGCAGGCGGGCAGGTCGATCTGGCGGCGGCGATCGTCAACCAGAGCGGCATCGTGCGCGCCGATTCGCTGACGACTGCGCAGGGCAGCCAGGCGGGGCGGGTGACGCTGCGCGGCAGTGGGTCGGTCACCCTGGGCGCGGGCAGCGTGACGAGCGCCGACGACCAGGGCGGCGGACCCGCTGGCCAGGTCCGGATCGACAGCGGCGCCACGGGCCTGACCGAGGTCGGCGGACGAGTCGACGCGAAAAGCGATGCGGGCCCAGGCGGCCGCATCGAGATCCTGGGCGAGCGCGTGGGGCTGCTCAACGGCGCCAGCGCCGACGTCTCCGGCCGCACGGGCGGTGGCGAGCTTTTCGTCGGCGGCGGCGCCCTCGGCCGCGACCCGGCGATCCGCAATGCGCGGGCCAGCTACATCGCCCGCGGTGCCCGTCTGACGGCCGACGCCACCGGCGCGGGCGACGGCGGGCGCATCGCCGTCTGGGGCAACGACGCGACGCGCGCCTACGGCCAGTTCAGCGCGCGCGGCGGTACCGCAGGTGGCAATGGCGGCCAGGTCGAAACCTCCGGCGGCTGGCTCGACGCCCGCCCGGCGTCGATGCGCACCGACGCCCCGAGAGGCCTCGCTGGCCAGTGGCTGCTCGACCCCTACGACCTGACGATCACCGATGCAGCCAATGTCCAGCCCGCGGCTGACCAGAACGTCGAACTCGGCGTCGGCACCAGCCTTGACAGGTCAGCCGTCGTCTACAAGCCGAACAATACCCCGTCGGTGCTGACCTCCGAGACCATCGCCGCAGCCCTGAACAGCGGCAGCAATGTTTCCGTCAGCACCAACGGGACGGGCGGCACCGCGACCACCGCCGGCACGGGCCAGGTCACGATCGACAAAGCCCACATCGCCGTGACGCCCAGACAGCCGGTGTCCCTGACCGTCGCCGCCGACGGCGATCTGGTGATGAGCAACTCGCGCATCGCCTCCACCGGCCAGCCGCTCGACGTCTACTTCTCGGCCGGAACGCCCCCCGTGGCGGGGACGGCCAACTACCGGACGATTCGGTTCAGCAACGCCAGCATTGACACCGCCGGGGGGGGCTACGCCGGCTCGGCGCGTGGCGTGATCGACCTGTCGGCCGCCTACGTGCAGATCGACGGCGGCACGACCCTGACCAGCCAGGCCAGCGGCAATGCGATCACGCTGCACCAGGGCACCGGGAACAACCTATTCAGCTTCACCAACGACGCCGGCGCCACCGCGCTGAACACCCCGAGGGGCCGCTGGCGGCTCTACATCTCGGAACCGTACGAAAGCTACGCAGGCGGTGGCCTCGCGCACGACGCGACGATCTACGGCACCACCTACCCCGGCAGCGGCACCCCGGACCTTCCCACCAGCAACCTGCTGCTGTTCAGCTATCAACCTTCGCTGTACCAGACCGGGGAAGGCACCGCGATCAGCCGCAGCTACGACGGCAGCACCCGGGTGATCGTCTCGGACTCCGGGCAGATCACCGGGATGGTCAACAGCGACCGCATCTACGGCTATTTCAACAACGCCAACGTGGGCGCGGACAAGACGATCGAGCTCTTCCCCGGCGGGGCTCTGGCCCAGGGCATCGACAGCAGCGGCAAGCCGGTCTACGGCTACGACGGCGGCGCCATCGGCCTGACCGCGGCCACCAACCCCTTCACGCTGACCGGCAGCGTCACGCCCCGGCTGCTGAGCGTCAGCGGCGCCACCGCCGCCAACAAGACCTTCGACGGCAGCAGTTCCGCGACGATCACGGCCTGGCAGTGGAGCAACCTGGTCGAGGGCGATCAGGTCAGCGTCACCGCGGCGCGCGCGAATTTTGCCGACGCCGCAGTGGGCAGCGCCAAGACCGTCACCGCCACCGCGTTGGCCCTCGGCGGCCGGGACGGCGCCAATTACCAGCTGAACAGCGAGGGCAACACCGCCGTCACGCAGGCCTCGATCCTGCCCCCGCGCGTCGACGACCGCGGCGCGCTGAAGCCGCCGCCGATGCCGCCATTGAAGCCACCGGCCACCCCGACGGACGGCCGCACGCTCGATGCCACCGGTGCGATGACCTTCGACGCCAGCGGGCGCAGCACCTTCAACGCGTTGGACCTGGCCAACCTGCCCGCCGACCGCGTCGCCGCTATCCTCGAAACCCGCCAGCGCTACAAGGAATCTGCCTTCGCCGGCGCGCTGCAGCAGCTCGAGGTCAACCCCAACCTTGCCGACGCCCCGGCCTGCCTGACGATCGCGCAGGTCAGCAGCGGCGCCTGCCTGGTCACCAGCGAGTTGAAGGCCGCGGTGGGGCCGCGCGAGCAGACGACGGTGGCGGCTGCCCCCACCGGCCCCTCCGCCGCAGCGATCGGTACGGGTCCGGCGGCGCCGAGCGGTGCATCTCCTGCCGCAACGCCGGCTGCACCACCCGCCGCTGCACCGGGCGCCCCAGCCCCGTCAGCAGCGGCCACGGCCGCCACCGCAGCGCGCCCGCCCGCCACCGGCCGCCCGACACCACGCCTCGCCGCCGTGCCGCAGATCCAGCGCAAGATCGCCCTGGTGATCGGCATCGACCACTACGCCGATGCCCGCATCCCCAGCCTCGACGGCGCGCTGAAGGACGCCAACGCGGTGGCCGACGTGTTCGCCCGCAAGCTCGGCTACGAGACCGTGGTGGTCCAGGACGCCAGCCGCGAGGCGATCTTCCGCGCACTGAACCGCCTGGCGTTGCAGGCCCACCCCGAGGATTCGGTGCTGATCTACTACGCCGGCCACGGCGACCTGATCGAGAAGACCCGCACCGGCTACTGGATCCCCGCCAACGCCTCGGTGGACCGGCCGCAGACTTGGATCTCGAACAACGACATCGGCCGCCTGCTCAGCCTGATCAGCGCCTCCCAGGTCGCGCTGGTGTCCGACAGCTGCTTCTCCGGCAGCCTGATCGCCGGCGACGCGCTGCGCTCGACCGGCAGCGAGGCCGACCCGGGCACGCTGCTGCGCCACCGCAGCGCGGTCGTGATGTCCTCGGGCGGCAACGAGCCGGTGGCCGACACCGGCAAGAACGGCCACTCGCCCTTCGCCTGGAACCTGATGCGCAACCTGGAGAAGGTCGCCTCCTGGCGCCCCGGCAGCAACGTCTTCGAGCAGGTGCGCCAGGCCGTGATCCGCGAAGTGCCACAGCACCCCCGCTACGGCCCGGCGGTGGCCGGCCGCCACGAGGCCGGCGGCGACTACCTCTTCGAGACCCGCCAATATGAGTGACGCGAGGCGCCGGGCCGCGAAGTGACTTTGGTCGCTCGCCGCGACGACACCGCCTGCCTATCGTGACGGCGAGGCGCGGTGCTGGCACATGGCACCACCGCCCCAGCCGATCCTGATCCCTTACCAGCGAGGCAGACCGCTCATGTCCGGACGCGACGCCATCGACACCCTGCTGGCCAGCGAGGCCGGCCAGACCCTTGCAGAGGTCGCCGAGGTCTTCGAAGCCATCGGCCTGCCGGCACCGCTGCCGGTTGCGCCCGTCGAACGCATCCACGGCGTCATCGTCGGTGAACTGTTGGCTCTGAGCAGCGAAGACCGCCGCCCCCTCGTCACCTTCCCCGGCCAACCCACCCCCGGCGCCCTGCCCGCCCGCAGCACCGTCGACCTGCACGGGCCGCACATCGGCCGCGCCGTGACGCTGATGTTCGAACGCGGCGACCCGACGCGCCCGATCGTCACCGGCGTGTTGCGCGAGCCCGCCGAAGGCTGGCCACTGGCCGATCCGCCCGCCCAGGTGCAGGTGGACGCCGACGGTGAGCGGCTGGTCGTCTCCGCCAAGGAGCAGCTCGTGCTGCGCTGCGGCAAGGCCAGCATCACGCTCACCCAGGCGGGCAAGGTGCTGATCGAAGGCAACTACCTGCTCAGCCGCTCGACCGGGGTGAACCGCATCAAGGGCGGGTCGGTGCAGTTGAATTAGGCATGGAACTCATCAACGCCACCCGCATGGTCGCGGGCTACAACATGGGGCTGGAGCCCAGCGGGCGGGAGTTGCTGGTGGTGGTGATCAAGGGCACCTTCGTGATTCCGAAGAACGGCGAGCCCGTCCGCCTGGCCGATGAGCAGTTGCCGCTGGTGATGGCCGACACCTTTTCCGGTGAACCCGGCTTCAGCGCGCCGATGCAGGAAATCGACTTCGCACCGCGCAAGCCGGCCTGCGACGTGCTGCTGACCGGGCACGCCTGCGCGCCCGAAGGCCGAGCCGTCACACGCCTGCGCGTCGGCCTGCGCGTGGGGCCGATGCACAAGGCCTTCGACGTCATCGGTGACCGCGTCTGGCAGGCCGGCCTGACCGGCATCAGCGCCTCCGACCCACAGCTCTTCACCCGCATGCCGGTGAGCTACGACCGCGCCTTCGGCGGCGCCGACCGCCACAGCGAGGACGAGCGCGAACACGACGCCTACCTGCCCAATCCGGTCGGCCGGGGCTGGCACCGGCACCTGAAGAACGACTGGGTCGACGGGTCGCCGCTGCCCAACACCGAGGAGATTGGCACGACCGTCTCCTCACCCACCGGCAAGTACCGCCCGATGGCACTCGGCCCTCTCGGCCGAGGCTGGCCGCAGCGCGCCCGCTTCGCCGGAACCTACGACCAGGCCTGGCTGGACAACGACTTTCCTTTCTTGCCGAAGGACTTCGACGAGCGCTATTACCTCGCCGCCCCGGACGACCAGCAGCTGCCACTGCCGCAGGGGCCGATGGAGGTGGTGCTGAGCGGCTTCACGCCCGACGGCGAGCGGCGCTTCGTGCTGCCGCACTTCGAGGCGCCGGTGCATGTGTTCACACGGAGCGGAAGACGCGAGGATTTAACGGCCAAACTCGACACCATCCTCATTGACTCGGATGTCGGTACGTTGGCGCTCACATGGCGATTGACACACCCGCTCAGGCGCGATCTCTTCGAACTGTCGCAAGTATTAATCGGAAAAAGGGGCCGTGAGTGGCGGCAGGACAGCGACGAGCGTGAACAGGCAATCCCACCTCACCATGCTCAGGCCAGACCAACTGCGTCCCCGCAACCATGAGCGCACCATCCGTAGCCGTACACAGCGCTGGCCTGATTTCGTCAGTGGGTTTTTCTAAGCGGTCATCATGTGCCGCGATTCGCGCGAAAGTCAGCAATTCTTCAGAGACCCGCTGTACCGATTCGGACGATCAGTGGATCACAGCTCAACAGGTTCTGTTCGATCGACCGTGGCGTGGTTTGACCAAGCTCACCAAAATGGCGGCGATGGCCATTATGGATTGTCTCGTATCGGTTTCGTCCGTCGACTGGTCGCGACTCCCTGTGTTGCTCTGCGTGGCTGAACACGACCGGCCGGGTCGCGTTGACGGTATCGATGATCGGATTTTGAATGACATAGCAAAAGAACTTGGTGTTACCTTCTCCTCTGAGTCCACGCTCATTTGCCATGGCCGCACTGGCATCGCTGTCGCGTTGATGCGTGCGCGAGACTTGATTTACCGGAAGGGAGTCGAACACACCTTGATCGTCGCCGCAGACAGTCTGGTGACGCGGCGCACGCTCACCAACTATGAGCAGCACGACCGATTGCTCACTCGGTCGAACTCGAACGGTTTTATCCCCGGCGAAGGCGCATGCGCCTTCCTGGTCGGAGAACCGACCGGCGAGCGCGAACTTGTGTGTACCGGAATCGGACTCGGAATGGAGACCGCGCACATCGATTCCGGGGCTCCACTTCGTGGAGACGGTCTCGTTCATGCACACATGGTGGCGCTTGCTGAGTCCGGACTATGCATGGACGACGTCGACTTTCGCGTCACTGATCTGAGCGGCGAGCACTATTACTTCAGAGAGGCCCATTTGGCCTTCGCACGCTTGCGTAGACGCAAGGGAAACCCTGAGATGTGGCAACCGGCCGAATGCATTGGTGCGTGTGGCGCAGCACTCGGTGGCGCTTGCTTGGCAGTAGCGAGTGCCGCGATCGAGCGTGGGTACGCGCCGGGGCGCACGGTGCTCCTTCATTTCAGCGATGATGACGGCCGAAGGGCTAGCGTCGTCTGTATCCGAGGCTGACGGCTATGGGCAACTCAGTTTATGCGAACGGCATGGAGATCTCCAGCAAGTCGATGGGCGGCAAGTCCATTTGCGAGTTTCCCGACGTGTGCTTCACCCCGCCGCAGACCCCGGTGATGCCCATGGGCGTTCCGATCCCATATCCGAACACAGGACTTGCAGGCGACACCACCGAGGGATCAACAACAGTCAAGATTGGCGATCAGGAGGTGATGCTGAAGGACAAGTCGAACTTCAAGAAGAGCACCGGAGACGAAGCTGGCGCAGCACCGAAGAAGGGGTTGATCACTTCAACAAACAAGGGCGCAGTTTTCTTCGTCGCTTGGTCGATGAACGTAATGGTGGAAGGCGAGAACGTGGTCCGCAATCTCGACATGACAACGCACAATCATGGCTAGCAAGATACCGGCTACCGGATCCGTGCCGACTGTCCATGTCGCCGGTTTTGCGGTAGGTTTCGCACCCGCGGTGCCAAAGGGTAAGAAGGATCCGTGTAGGCATCGACGCAACAAGAAAAAGAAACAGAAGTTCGTGGTCTACATGGCGGCCGAGAAAGGTGGCACCGGCAAGTTCTATGTGGGCCGAACGCGAGGGACTGGCACCGAAGCCCAGATTACTAACCGCCGCCAGAGGAACCACCATCGAACGGACATCGGCCCACTCAAGGCCGTCTGCGTCACGGACAGCTATTCTGCCTGTCGGGGAGCCGAGCAGAAGCACTACGCTGACATTGTCGCAAAGGGCAAAGCCATAACTTCACCGAGGAAGAAAGGCAAGGGGAAACAGATCGCCCCCATTTCCAGCGACAATCCCAATGAAATGGATTACTTGGATTGCGCAAAGGCTTCGGCACAGCCTTCGCCACCAGGTTGTTCGATCTGCGCTGCGTAACCGATCGAGAGTTAACTATGGCAAGCAAGAGAGAATCATCATTGAAGCAGAAATACAAGATTGGGCAAATCGTTGCCATCCCCCTGCCGGGAAAGAAATTTGCTTATGGCAAGGTTTTCAATGATTTCGACATTGGCATCTATGATTTCCTTTCGGACGAGATCGAACCGATTGAGCGGGTCGTCAATAAAAATATACTTTTCTACAACGCAGTGACCGACCGGGCCATCAAGAGCGGTGCATTCGTCGTCATCGGCGAAGAACCATTTCCCAATGAAGAATCCGCTTGGGCGCCGGCGATGGCAGCGGGGATATTTCCAGAAGATCCAGACGTTGGCGTCCTTCACATCGCTCACAAAGGAGAGATGTGGAGAGCCACCCCCGAACAGGCGGCTGGAATGGATGTCCGTGATTTCTGTCAGGAGCCCGATTTATTCGTTGATATCGTCGTCGATCGACTCATCAACCAGAACCACCACAAATACAGGTATATACCATGAGCGCCTGGGGGCCCGGCCCATTCGAAAACGACGATGGCTCCGACTGGTTTGCCGATCTCAGAGATGAGCCTTCGCTGAAGATGATTCGTGGGGCCTTCAAAGAGATTTCCGATCCAGCACACGTCGGCTATATCGAGGTGACCGATGGCGCCGAGGCCATCGCCGCCGCTGAAGTACTTGCGGAATTGCTTGGCTCACTGGGAGACGATCCCGTTCTTGACGACGAGCTTGATGAACTTGCAGAAACACTCAAGGCGGAACTCAAGCGCGAGAACGGGCGTGACATCAAGCGGCTCGTCAAACAGGCGATCGACGCGCTTGAAGTCGTCCTGAACGACGAAGAAAACTCAGAGCTTCGGCAAATGTGGAATGAGCAGGCAGAGGAACTAGCTGTGTGGACCGAAGCCGTGATCTCATTGCAGGAGCGCTTGCAGGTGGTCGTCCGCCCATAAGTTGCTCCAATTTCAGCGGTGGCGACACAAGCGATTCGTCCATCAGAAGGAACCTGCCAAGACTTCCGCGCTGCATGACCAAGGTTGCGTGACCGACCCGCTCGCCCTTGCCAAGATTGGTCAGCGCATCGACCCGCCCCCGCTCCCATGAGCCCCCACGCCAATCCCAGCCCACAGCTCCACCGGCTGCTACTCGCGCTGCTCCTCGAGCTCCTAGCCCTGCTCGCCCTCCCCGTCCACGCCGCCATCCCCCAGGCCGGCGACGTCCTGGAGCGCAACATCGAGGTGCAGTCGGTGCTGCGGCGCATTCCGTTGCCGCCGGGGAAGTGGAAGGTGGAGGTGGCCAAGGAGTCGGCCGAGACGCTGAGTGATGGGCGCAAGGTGCCGGTGTATGGACTGACGCTGGCGAATGCAGACCCGGGCGCGGACATCGTGCTGCTGACGCTGCAGTTCACGCTCGACGCCAAAGCGAACTGGAGCAGCCAGCCCTGCGAGGGGGCGAAGGACCGGCCGCATCTGGCGGTGAACGACTTCGGCAGCCAGGGCAATTCGGTGACGGTGCTGTGCAGCACGGTGACGGTGCTCAACAGCCTGCGCGGCACGCTGCGGGCGGCGCCGAAGGCGCGTGATGCCTGGACGAAGCTGCACCTGGCCCCGCTGGCGGCGCGGGCCGAGGAGTTTCCGGAGCAGGTGCTGCAGCTCTTCGGCTACGTGTCCGCCGGCAAGTCGGACAAGGTGAGCCTGCTGGCCTATGCGAACCCGGCGGTGTACCGGCTGGAGCGGCAGGGGCCGGGTGGGCTGACCTTCGACAGCGGCTCGATCGGCGACGCGCCCAGCGGGGTGGGCGCCAAGTACTACGCCGTCACGCTGGCTGCGTGGCTGGATGGCTATCTGGGGCAGATCGACCGCTACTACATGCCCGGCAACAACCTGTTCGGCCGCGCGCGGGCGCCGGAGCTGGAGTTCAAGCTGCTGGAGCGTACCGGGCCGGGAGACGTGGCGGTGGCCGCGACCAACCCGGCAGCGCCGGAGCCCAGTCAGCGGGTGGTGGCCCCGGCCGGCACACCGCCGCCGGAGCCTGCGACCGCCGCTGCGGGCCGCAAGACGAAGCCCGACGCCAAGGCCACGGCCAAGGGTGGGCGCAGCGCCGAGCCGCAGGCGCCGGGCCGCGCACCGGTGCGGGTGATGGCGCTGGTGATCGGCAACTCGGCCTACCCGTCGGCGCCGCTGGCGAACCCGCGCAACGACGCGCAGGCGGTGGCCGAGCGCTTCCGGCGCTATGGCATCGACGTGGATCTGGTGCTGGACGCCAACCGGCGCCGCATGGTCGACGCGCTGGGCAAGTTCGCCGCCAAGGCGCAGAAGGCGGACGTGACGCTGCTGTTCTACGCCGGCCACGGCATGCAGGTGAACGGCATCAACTACCTGCTGCCCACCGACATCGACCTGAGCAGCGGCAAGCCACTGAGCATCACGCTGGAGGCGGTGTCGCTGAACGCGCTGCTCGAAGAGCACCTGCCCGGCAAGACCAAGATCGTCTTTCTCGATGCCTGCCGCGACAACCCGCTGGCGCGCTCGCTGGCGGCCAGCCGCGGTGGCGCGCGGGGCCTGGCGCCGATGAACGCGGCCACCGGTACGCTGATTTCCTACGCGACGCGCGACGGCAGCACCGCGTCCGACGGCAGCAAGGGCAACAGCCCCTACACCAGCGCGCTGCTGCAGCACCTGGACGAGCCGGAGGACATCGCGCTGGTGCTGCGCAAGGTGCGGCAGAAGGTGATGAGCAGCACCCAGGGCGCGCAGGAGCCCTGGGAATACGGCTCGCTGGTGGGGGACCGGCTGATCCTGTCGCAGGTGGCGCGCGGGCGTTGATCAGCGTGGCGTTGACCTGCGTGGCGGTGAGCCCGCGGCTGTGACCTTCGGCCCTTCGGCGGCCCCGACCAACCCGGCAGCATCAGGGCCATGTCGACGATCGCCTTCGCCCGGCCGCCCCATCCTGCCGTTGTTCCTGCCGTCGTCTCCCAGCACGTCGAAGAGGCGGCGCACCTGCGCCACGTGCGCTCGGTGCTCGTGCGCGCACCGCACGTCAAGCTGCACCAGCTCGGCCGGCTGGACGAGCGCATCGCCGCGCACCTCGACGGCATCGCGGTGTCAGGCGACTACGGGCTGCGGCTGTGCACCGAGGCGCTGGCCTCGCCGGGGGCGGGCGAGGTCTTCGCGCTGGCGGTGCGCGCTCTGGAACTGCGCGACCCGGCTCGGCTGCTGAAGCTCTTCGACCTCGCCGAGGTCGAGCCGGCCGCCGAGCGCGGGCTGATCAGTGCCTTCGGTTGGGTGTCGGCACCGCTGCTGCAGGGCACGATCCGCGCGCTGCTGGCCGCGCCGCGCCCGGCGATGCGGCGAATCGCCCTGGCCGCCTGCGCGATGCACCGCGTCGACCCCGGCCCCGCGCTGGACGCCGCCCTGCAGGCCGACGATGCCGGGCTGCGCGAGCGGGCCTGGCGCGTGGCCGGGGCGAGCACGCGGGTGGACCGGCTCGGCGCGCTGGAGGCGGCGGCGGCCACGCCGATCGAACCCAGCGATGGCGCTGCAACTCGCGGGGATCCGGCCTGGCGGGCCGCGCAGGCCGCCGTGCTGCTGGGCTCACGGGGCGCTGCGCTGCAGCGGCTGCTCTCGGTCAGCGACACCGCCACGCCGACCGGCGATCTGGCGGCCGAGTTGGCGCTGCGGGTGGTCGAGCTGCCGCAGGCTCAGGCCCACCTGCGCGGCTGGGCCACCCGCGCGGCCGAGCCCACCCCGGCGGGCGTCGCCGCCAAGCGTCGGCTGATCCGCCGCTGCGGCGTGGTCGGCGACCCGCAGGTGATCCCCTGGCTGATCACGCAGATGGAGGATCTGCATTGGAGCCGGCTGGCCGGCGAGGCCTTCACGCTGATCACCGGCGCCGACCTGGCCTGGCTGGATCTGGAACGCAAGCCGCCCGAAGCTGCTGCCGACGGGTCCGGTGAGGGCCGCTACGGCGGGCCGACCGAGGACCCGGCCGACGACGACGTGGCGCTCGACGAGGACGAGAGCCTGCCCTGGCCCGACGTCGCCAAGGTGCAGGCCTGGTGGGCGAAGCAGGCGGCGCGCTTCCCGGCCGGCCGGCGCTTCTTCATGGGCAGCGAGCCCAGCCCGGCCGAAGCCGCGCGGGTGCTGCGCGAGGGCTGCCAGCGCCAGCGCCACGCCGCCGCGCTCTGGGCCTGCGTGCTGGAACCGGGGCGCGGCCTCTTCCCGACCGCAGCACCGGCCTGGCGGCAGAAGCGCTGGCTCACCGCGGCCGACTGAGCGGCAGCGCAATGGGGCCTCGCGATGGACCTGCTGATCCGCCTCTACGCCCTGCCGTCGCGGGTGCCGAACGTCGGCCCCGCGGAAATGGCTGGCGCATCCACCTGGCGGCTGCGCCAGCCGATCGGCCCGGAGCACGACGCCGTCGTCGCCTGGGTGGCGCAGCACTTCGGCCCGCGCTGGGCCAGCGAGGCGCGCGTGGCCCTGGGCAACCGGCCAGTAACGCTGCAGATCGCGGTGACGCTCAGAACCGAGCCCGACACGGCGGATCGACTGCTCGGCTTCTGCTGCCACGACGCCACCGCGCGGGGCTTGGTCGGGCCGATCGGTGT
>DAOLLE010000003.1:0-24281 GCA_035331205.1 Burkholderiaceae bacterium | reverse complement strand
ACGCCCCCAAGGTCATGGTTCTATTGGGGCGACAAGTATTCTGACGCGGGGGGCCTTTCTGCCGGCAACAATTTCGGCCTCGGCGTCCGTCACCGCTTCTGATCGGTCCAGACGGGCCGAGCCGTGAGTGGGTTGAAAAATAGCGAGGGCGAGGTCCGCAGGCACCTTGCCGCCGCCTACCGCCTGGCCGCGCTGGCCGGTTGGGACGACACGGTCCACACGCACTTGTCGGCCGCGATACCCGGCGAGGCCGGGCACTACCTGATCAACGAGTTCGGTCTGGCGTTCGAGGAAGTCACGGCTTCGAACCTCGTCAAGGTCGACCTCCAAGGCCGGGTGGTCGAGGCTCGGGCCCGGCCGGTCAATCCGACGGGCTTCACCATCCACGCCGCAGTCCATGCTGCCAGGCCGGACGCCGAGTGCGTGATCCACCTGCATTCACCGTGGGGCGTCGCGCTGTCGATGCTTCCCGGCGGGCTGCTGCCCGTCTCGCAGTGGGCGATGCGACTGCATGGCCGGTGCTGCTGCGGCGGGTCGATCGGCTGTCCCCGGGCTTCCGGGATTGAACAAGAAGGAATCGAAGCCCATGCCGACCTTACGTGTCGAATTGTTCGAGGGGCGCGGCGAGCAGCAGAAGGCGGAACTGGCCGCCCGGCTGACGCAGGCCTGCGTGGAGGTCCTGGGCGGCGGGCCCGAGAGCGTGGACGTGATCTTCTTCGACGTGGCGCGCCACAACTGGGCCACCGCCGGCGAGCTCTGGAGCCGCAAGGGCCCGGCGAAGGCGGTCGAGTGACGGCCGGCGCAGCGCTGGAAAAACCGTCGATGCCAGGCGGCGCGGCAGCGGGAACAGGCTGATGCTGGGACTCGTGCTCCTTTACGTCGGCGCCGTGTTGTTCATCAACGGCCTGTCCATGCTGGGCAAGGTCGCCCCGAAGGAGGCGGCGGTCATGAACCTGCTGGCGGGCGGGCTGTCGCTGTTCGTCTGCCTGTCCGAACTCGGGCGGGCCGACCCCGCATCGATCCGCGCCGCAGCCTTCGGGCTGCTGTTCGCGTTCACATACCTGTGGGTCGCCTACGTGAACCTCACGGCCCAGGACGGACGCGGCCTGGGTTGGTTCAGCCTGTTCGTCGCCGCCACCGCGGCGCTGGTCGCCGCGGAACAGGCTGTGGCGGCGCAGGGCATCGCCGGCGCATGGCTGGCCGCCTGCTGGGTCGCCTGGACGCTGCTTTGGCTGTGCTTCTTCGCCGTCGGGGTCTTCCGGCGCCCGGCCTGGACGCGCCCCGTGGCCTGGTTGGCCATCGTCCAGTCGATCCTGACCGCCTGGCTGCCCGGCTACCTAATGCTGACCGGCCGACTCGTGACGTGATGCTTGCGGCGTGAATTTCGTGGCGTGTGATTCTTGTGGCGTGTGATTCTCGTGGCGTGCTGTCGGCCGGGCGCCCGGCACCCGTTCGATCCACCGCCTAGACGGCGTCGAGCCACCAGTCGCCACTGAGCCTGCGCTGAAGGTGGTCGATGAAGCGTGTGACCTTCGCCGGCACCAGCTTCGGCGATGGAAATACCGCGTGCATTTCCTGCGCCGGTAAGCTGTGGTCGGTCATCACGGGTTTGACGACGCCTGCGGCGATGGATTCCCTCGCCACATACCAGGGCAGGATGGCCAACCCCATGCCTGCGCTGGTGGCGG
The DNA here is from genome assembly GCA_035331205.1 of Burkholderiaceae bacterium. Lineage (GTDB taxonomy): Bacteria > Pseudomonadota > Gammaproteobacteria > Burkholderiales > Burkholderiaceae_C > Sphaerotilus. Next base: position 22,593 of record DAOLLE010000003.1, on the reverse strand, counting down.
CCAGCACGGCCGACAGGTTGTTGGAACGAAAGGGGCCCTTGACCGGCACCGATGCGCTCGCTGCGCCGGGCGCCGTCACCCGCCAGCGGTCATCCCCCTGAACGCTGCTGTAGACGATGCAGGCGTGCCCCGCCAGATCCTCCACGCAATGGGGTTCCCCGTGCAGGTTCAGGTAGGCCTCGGTCGCGACCATGACCCAGGGATTCAGGCCCAGATACCGCGCGCCCAAACTGGAATCGGACATCTGCCCCATCCGGATGGCCAGATCGATACCCTGTTCCACCAGGTCGACGTATCGGTCGTCGAAACCGATGTCGATGCGCACCGCGGGGTTGATCTGCATGTATCGCAAAACGATCGGCACCAGCACGCGGCGACCGAAAGCCACCGACGTGCTGATTCGCACCAACCCGCCCTCGCCAAGCTGCAGCTGCGCCGCCTGATTCTCGGCCTCGTCGATCGCGCGCTCGATGGCCTTGCATTTTTCGTAATAGAGATGGCCGACTTCCGTGAGCGTGACACCGCGGGTCGATCGGTGCAGCAGGCGCACGCCGAGCCGGTTCTCGGTCGCGGCGACGGTCTTGGTCACCGTGGGCTGGGTGATTCCCAGTTCGGCGGCCGCGCGACTGAAGCTGCTCGTCTCGACCACGCGGATGAACACCTGGATGGCGTTGATTTTGTCCATGGTCGACTGTAGCGCCCGCGCTGCCTGGCGTCGTTTCGGAATAGTGCTTATGCGCGCACTTGGATTCGCAAGAGGCCGCCCTTTGCACATCATCGGGGCTCCCTGTCTAGGAGACTCACATGGCGAAGATGAAGGCGGCGATGGCGGCCGTTCTGGTGATGGAAAAGGAAGGCATCAAGCAAGCCTTCGGTGTGCCGGGCGCGGCCATCAATCCTTTATATGCGCAGCTGCGCGAGCGCCAGTCGATCGCGCACGTGCTGGCGCGCCATGTGGAAGGGGCATCGCACATGGCCGAGGGCTATACCCGTGCCGCGGCGGGCAACATCGGCGTGTGCATTGGCACCTCGGGCCCGGCCGGTACCGACATGATCACGGGCCTGTATTCCGCGCAGGCCGACAGTATTCCGATTCTGTGCATCACCGGGCAGGCGCCGCGCGCCCGGCTGCACAAGGAAGACTTTCAGGCCGTCGATATCGCCAGCATCGCCAAACCGGTGACGAAGTGGGCCACCACGGTGCTGGAGCCGGCGCAGGTGCCGCGCGCGTTCCAGCAGGCCTTCCACCTGATGCGCTCTGGCCGGTCCGGTCCGGTGCTGATCGATCTGCCCTTCGACGTGATGATGGCGGACATCGAGTTCGACATCGACACCTACGAGCCGCTGCCGGTCTACAAACCGGCCGCCAGCCGCCGGCAGATCGAGAAGGCACTCGAGATGCTGATGACGGCGGAGCGGCCGCTCATCGTCGCCGGCGGCGGCATCATCAATGCCGACGCATCGGACCTGCTGGTCGAGTTCGCCGAGCTGACCGGCGTGCCGGTGATCCCCACGCTGATGGGCTGGGGCGCGATCCCCGACGACCACGCGCTGATGGCCGGCATGTGCGGCCTGCAGACCAGCCACCGCTACGGCAACGCCAACCTGCTGGCCAGCGACTTCGTGCTGGGCATCGGCAACCGCTGGGCCAACCGCCACACCGGCAGCCCGGAGGTCTACTGCAAGGGCCGCCGGTTCATCCACGTCGACATCGAGCCCACGCAGATCGGCCGCGTCTTCGCGCCCGACTACGGCATCGTCTCCGACGCCAAGGCCGCGCTGGCGCTGTTCGTCGAGGTGGCGCGCGAGTGGAAGGCCGCCGGCAAGCTGCGCGACTGGTCGGGCTGGGTGGCCGAGTGCCAGGGCTGCAAGGGCTCGCTCGAGTACCTGCGCAAGACCAATTTCGACAGCGTGCCGATGAAGCCGCAGCGCGTGTACCAGTGCATGAACAACGCCTTCGGCAAGGACGTGACCTACGTGTCGACGATCGGCCTGAGCCAGATCGCCGGTGCGCAGTTCCTGCACGTCTATCACCCACGCCACTGGATCAACTGCGGCCAGGCCGGCCCGCTGGGCTGGACGGTGCCGGCCGCGCTGGGCGTGCGTGCCGCCGACCCGAGCCGCAAGATCGTGGCGCTGTCGGGGGACTACGACTTCCAGTTCATGATCGAGGAGCTGGCGGTGGGCGCGCAGTTCAAGCTGCCCTACATCCACATGGTGGTGAACAACAGCTACCTCGGGTTGATCCGCCAGTCGCAGCGCGGCTTCACGATGGACTACTGCGTCCAGCTGGGCTTCGAGAACATCAACGCCAGCCCCAACGATGTGACCGCGCAGGGCTACGGCGTCGACCACGTCAAGGTGGTCGAAGGCCTGGGCTGCAAGGCAATCCGGGTGCACAGGCAGGAAGAGATCGCACCGGCGATCCGCCAGGCCGAGGCCTGGATGGCCGAGTTCAAGGTGCCGGTGGTCATCGAGGTCATCCTCGAGCGCGTGACCAACATCGCGATGGGCACCGAGATCGACAACGTCGTGGAGTTCGAGGAACTCGCCAGCGGCAAGGCCGACGTGCCGACCGCCGTGTCGATGCTCGACTGAACGGAGGAACACCATGCCCAAGTTCGCTGCCAATCTGACCATGCTCTTCACCGAGCATGCCTTCCTGGACCGCTTCGATCACGCCGCCAAAGCGGGCTTCAAGGCCGTCGAGTTCTTGTTCCCGTATGCCTTCGATGCCGGCAACATCAAGCGCCGGCTCGATGCCAACGGTCTGGAGCTGGTGCTGCACAACCTGCCCGCCGGGAACTGGGAGGCGGGCGAGCGTGGCATCGCCTGCCACCCCGACCGTGTCGGCGAGTTCCGCGAAGGTGTCGAAAAGGCGATCGGGTACGCGCAGGCGCTGGGCGTCCGGCAGCTCAACTGCCTCGTCGGCAAGGCGCCGGAGGGGGTGAGCGGCGACGTGTTGCGCCGTACGGTCGTCGAGAACCTTCGCCATGCTGCCGACGCCTTGAAGAAGGCCGGGCTGCGGTTGCTGATCGAGCCGATCAACACCTTCGACATCCCCGGCTTCTACCTCAACCGCACGGCCCAGGCGGCCGGCCTGCTCGACGAGGTGGGCGCGGACAACGCCTTCATCCAGTACGACATCTACCACGCCCAGCGCATGGAGGGCGAGCTGGCCGCGACGATCGCGAAGTACCTGCCGCGCATCGGCCACATCCAGCTGGCCGACAACCCAGGGCGCAACGAGCCCGGTACCGGCGAGATCAACTACCCCTTCCTCTTCGCCCACCTCGATCGCATCGGCTACGCCGGCTGGATCGGCTGCGAATACAAGCCCGCGACCACGACCGAGGCCGGCCTGGGCTGGCGCCAGGCGCCGACCCGCTGAGCCGGCGCGCCACCTTCCCTCCCCTCGAACACTCACCAGGATTTCCGTCATGACCACCACCTCCCTCAAGATCGGCTTCATCGGCCTGGGCATCATGGGCACCCCCATGGCCGGGCATCTGATGAAGGCCGGGCACCAGCTGTTCGTGTACACCCTGGGCAAGCTGCCCGAGGCGATCGCCGAGAGCAGCGCCACCAAGTGCCTCGACGCCCGGGGCGTGGCGCAGCGCGCCGACATCATCATCACCATGGTGCCCGACACGCCCGACGTGGCCGAGGCACTGTTCGGCGAGAGCGGCGTGGCCAAGGGCCTGACGCCGGGCAAGGTGGTGGTCGACATGTCGTCGATCTCGCCGGTGGAAACCAAGCAGTTCGCTGCGAAGATCGAAGCCCTGGGCTGCGACTACCTCGATGCGCCGGTCTCCGGCGGCGACGTGGGCGCGAAGAATGCCACCCTGTCGATCATGGTGGGCGGCAAGCCGGAGGTGTTCGAGCGCGTCAAGCCGGTGTTCGAGCTGATGGGCAAGAACATCACCCGGGTGGGCGGCAGTGGCGACGGCCAGACCTGCAAAGTGGCCAACCAGATCGTGGTGGTCCTGACGATCAACGCGGTGGCCGAAGGCTTGCTGTTCGCCGCCCGGGCGGGAGCCGATCCGGCCAAGGTGCGCTCTGCGCTGCTGGGCGGCCTGGCCACCTCGCGGATCCTGGACATCCTGGGCGAACGCATGATCAAGCGCAATGTCGAGCCGGGCTTCCGCATCGCGCTGCACCAGAAGGACCTGAACCTGGCGCTGGGCGCGGCCAAATCGCTCGGCCTGGCCCTGCCGGCGACGTCGAACGCGCAGCAGCTGTTCAGCGCCTGCGTTGCGCACGGCGGCGCGGCCTGGGACCACTCGGGCATGGTGCGGGCACTCGAGAAGCTGTCGAACTTCGAAATCGGCCAGCCGGCGGCCTGACACAGCGAGGAAGAACCTGCCATGACCTGCCCTCGACCGCCTGGCCCCACCCAGCCCCGGGAGCTGCTGCCGCTGCTGTTCGCCGCGGCGATCGCCTCCGCCCAGCCGTCGCGCTGCATCCCGGCGCATCTGCCCAGCCCGCAGAGCCTGGGCCGCGGGCGGCTGATCGTCATCGGGGCCGGCAAGGCGTCGGCGGCGATGGCCCGGGCGGTGGAGGGGCACTGGGCCGGCGACCCGTCCCGGCTCGGCGGGCTGGTCGTCACCCGCTACGGCTACGCGGTGCCCTGCCGGCACATCGAGATCGTCGAGGCGGCCCCCCCCGTTCCCGATGCGGCGGGGCTGGCTGCGGCTCAGCGCATGCTGGCGCTGGTGCAGGACCTGACCGCCGACGACTTGGTGCTGTGCCTGATCTCCGGCGGCGGCTCCTCGCTGCTGCCCCTGCCGCTGCCGGGGCTGACCCTCGAACACAAGCAGGCCGTCAATCGCGCGCTGCTGAGGTCGGGCGCGACGATCAGCGAAATGAACTGCGTGCGGCGCCACCTCTCGGCCATCAAGGGCGGCCGCCTGGCCGCCGCCTGCCACCCGGCGAAGGTCCTGACGCTGCTGATCTCGGATGTCCCCGGCGACAACCCGATGGACATCGCCTCGGGCCCGACCGTGGCGGATCCGACGACCTGTGCGGACGCCCTGGCGATCGTGCGGCGCTATGGCATCGACCTTCCCGCCGAGGTGCTCGCGCTACTCGAAAGTGGCCGCAGCGAGTCCATCAAACCGGGTGACGCGCGCATCGCGGGCGTGCAGACCCGCCTGATCGCCACGCCGCAGATGGCACTCGACGCGGCCGCGGCCGTGGCGCAGGGGGCTGGCGTGAAGGCCTACGTGCTGGGCGACGCGATCGAAGGCGAGGCCCGCGACGTCGGCAAGGTGCTGGCGGGCATCGCGCTGCAGGTGGCCGAACGGGGGCAGCCCGTCAAGCCGCCCTGCGTGCTCCTGTCGGGCGGCGAGACGACCGTCACCGTCACCGGCCAGGGGCGTGGTGGGCGCAACGTCGAGTTCCTGCTCTCGCTCGGCGTGGCCCTGAACGGGCACCCGCGCATCCACGCGCTGGCCGGGGACACCGACGGCGTCGATGGCCAGGAGGAGATCGCCGGCGCCCTGCTCGGGCCCGACAGCCTCGCGCGCGCCTGGGCCCTGGGCATCCGGCCCCGGGACAGCCTGGCCGACAACGACGGCCACGGCTTCTTCGAAGCGTTGGGTGACGCCGTCGTCACCGGCCCGACGCTGACCAACGTCAACGACTTTCGGGCGATCTTCATCGAAGCGCCTACTGACAGGTGAACCATGCGCAGAACGCGAAACGCCAAGATCGTGGCCACGCTCGGCCCGGCCAGCTCGGATCCGGCGGTCGTCCGCCAGCTCTTCATGGCCGGTGTCGACGTGTTCCGGCTCAACTTCAGCCACGGCAGCCACGCCGACCACAGCGAGCGCTTCCGGGTGCTGCGCGCCCTGGAGCAGGAGACCGGCCGACCCATCGGCATCCTGGCCGACCTGCAGGGCCCCAAGCTGCGGGTCGGCACCTTCGCTGACGGGCCGGTGATGCTGGCGCAGGGCCAGCCCTTCCGGCTCGACCTCGACCCGGCGCCGGGCAGCCCGCAGCGCGTGTGCCTGCCGCACCCCGAGATCTTCGCGGCGCTGGTGCCTGGCGCCGACCTGCTGCTCGACGACGGCAAGCTGCGTCTGGTGGTCGAACGCTGCGGCGCCGACTTTGCCGAGACGCGCGTCGCCGTGGGCGGCAGGCTCTCCGAGCGCAAGGGGGTCAACGTGCCCGGCGTGGTGTTGCCGATCACCGCGCTGACCGAGAAGGACCGCCGGGACCTGGCGCTGGCACTCGACCTCGGCGCGGACTGGATCGCCCTGTCCTTCGTGCAGCGGCCGCAGGACGTGACCGAGGCCCGCGCCCTGATCGGCGAGCGCGCGGCCATCGTCGTCAAGCTGGAGAAGCCCTCCGCCGTGGACGCGCTCGACGAGATCGTGGCGCTGGCCGATGCGGTGATGGTGGCCCGCGGCGACCTGGGCGTCGAGCTGCCGGCCGAGCGGGTGCCGGCGATCCAGAAGCGCATCGTGCGCAACTGCCGCCGGCTGGGCAAGCCGGTGATCGTGGCCACGCAGATGCTCGAGTCGATGATCGACAGCCCGGTGCCCACGCGCGCCGAGGCCTCCGACGTGGCCACGGCCATCTACGACGGCGCCGACGCAGTGATGCTCTCGGCCGAATCGGCCTCGGGCAAGCACCCCGTCCTGGCGGTGGACATGATGAACCGCATCATCGCTCAGGTCGAAGCCGATCCGGCCTATCGCCAGCTGATCGACGCCTCGCACAGCTCGGCACGGCCCGGGGGCGATGTGGCGGAGGCGGTGTGCTGCGCGATGCGCCGCGCCGTGACGCTGCTGCAGGCGGCGGCCATCGTCTGCTACACCCGCTCGGGCCACACCAGCCTGCGTGCCGCGCGGGAGCGCCCGGAGTCCCCGATCCTGAGTCTGACGCCCCGCCTGGACACGGCGCGCCGCTTGGCGCTGGCCTGGGGGGTGCACTCCGTGCACGCCGAGGACGTGGCGGATGTCGAGCAGATGACCGAACAAGCCTGCGCAATCGCTCGCCGCGACCATTTCGCGACGTCGGGACAGTTCATCGTCGCGATCGCCGGGATGCCGTTCGGTCGGCCGGGAACAACCAATTTGATCCGCATTGCAGCGGTGTGATACCGCCACCCCTCGCACCGGCGGCTCGCCCTCGACATCGTGGCGCCGGGTGTTCAACGCCCGGTCCGACGCAGGATGGGCGAGCGCCCGGATCGGTGGCGGGCCACGACCCGTCGCGGACCCGTGCCCTTGCGCTTCAGCGCGCGCCGGCCGCCAGCAGCATCTGCACCATGGCGGTGTAGCCACGCGCACGCGCCAGCTGCAGGGGCGTGGTGCCGCTGCGGTCGGCCAGCTGCGGGCTGGCCCCGGCGTCCAACAGAGCCTTCAGCGTGGCCTGGTGACGGGCTCCGCCGTCACCCAGCACGATGGCTTCGATCATCGCCGTCCAATGCAGGTTGTTGACGTGGTCCAGTGGCGCACCGGCCGCGATGAGCTGGCGCACCACGCCGTCGTGGCCCTGGTGCGCCGCAGCAATCAGCGCGGTGCCGTCGTAGCGGCTCGTGACGAGCCTGGCGCTGGCTCCGCCGGCCAGCAGCGTCCGCAGCGTTTCCTCGTCGTCGGCGACGGCGGCGATCGTCACCGCATCGTAGCGGCCCTGCTCCAGGGCCGAGTGATCGGCACCGGCGGCCAGGAGCTGGCGCACGGTCCGGGCCTGGCGCGCAAAGGTCGCCACGTGCAACGGCGTGCGCCCGCTGGCGTCGCGCGACTCGAGCGCCTCCTGGCTCAGAGCAAGGCGCTCGATCGCGGCCAGGTCGCCGCGGTGGGCCGCCGCGTGCAGCCCCTGGTAGCGGGCCACTTCGGTCGCAGCCGGTGGCACCTGGGCCTGCAGTGGGGCGCCGACGACAAGCAGGGACAGCAGCGGCACCAAGGCCCGGGCGCCGCGCCTCACTTCAGCAGGTCCTTGACCTTGTCGAGAGCCGCCACGGCGCACTGCTCGTCCAGGTGACCACCTGGTGCACCGCCGACGCCGACCGCGCCGATCACGTCAGCGCCCGCACGGATCGGCACCCCCCGCCCAGCAGCAAGAAGCCGGGCAGGTGGACCAGGTTGGCCGCCGCGGGGTTCTTCTGCGCGTTCTCCATCATGGCCAGGGTGTTGCTGCGCGCTGAGGCCGAGGTGAAGGCCTTGGCCCGGGCCGCCTCGATCGTGTGGGGTCCGGCGTTGTCGGCACGCGCCAGCGCCCGCAACTGTCCCGCCCGGTCGACGACGGCAGCGGTCACCTGGTGGCCGCTGGCCTGGCAGGAGGCCACGGCCGCGCTGGCAACCTGCCCGGCCAGCTCGAGCGAGATGTTGCGTTCGACGCGCACGCCCTGGGCGGCCACGGCAGAGGACAGAAGGGGGACGACAACGGCCGCGAAGGCGAGAACGGAGTGCTTCATCGGTGGGTTCCTGGTGACTTGCGGTCGATGACCGACCGTGAACCCATTCTTCTTCGCCCGCGCGGGAGCCGCCATCCGCACGCTCTGCACGCGCCCTCCGTAAGGCTACGGATGGCGCTCCTCGTCGACCAGGGCCGCATAGCTGCGGATGAGCTGCGCCAGGCTACCCACCTGCAGCTTCTGCGACAGATGGGCACGATGGGTCTCGACGGTGCGCGGCGACAGCTGGAGGGCGCGGCCGACCTCCTTGTTGGTCAGTCCTGCCACGACCAGGGAGAGGACGTCTCGTTCGCGTGCCGACAGCGTGCCAAAGCGCTCGCGAGCCTCGCGACTCGCCGCGTTGCGCTGGCGGGTCAACACATGGTCGCGAACCGCGTTGTGCAGCACGTCGAGCAGCTGATCGTCCCCGACCGGCTTCTCCAGGAACTCGGTCGCGCCGGACTTGAACGCGCGACGACACAGGTCGACGGTGCCATGGCCGGTCAGCATGATCACCGGATGATCGACACCTTCGCTGCGCAGCCGCTCGATCACCGTCAGCCCCGACAGGCCGGGCATGCGCACGTCCAGGACGATGGCCCCGACCGAGTCCCGGTCGAAGCCATCGAGGAACGCCTGAGGGTGGGACCAGTCCGCAACGTTCAGCCCGACGGTCGACAGCAGCAGCGTCAGGGCCTGCCGGACGGCGCTGTCGTCGTCGACGAGGTGGATGACGGGAGAGACCGGATTCATGGGGGTCCAGTGTCGGTCCTGCAGGCCGGAAGATCGAGTTCGAACACGGCACCGGCCGGTGCGTTCGGGCGGTACGCCACACCGCCTCCCATCGAGTTGGCCAGGGTCTGGCAGAGCGGCAGCCCCAGCCCCATGCCAGCGGGCTTCGTGGTGAAAAAGGGTTCGAACAGCCGTTGGGCCAACGCAGGCGACACACCCGCCCCGTTGTCTCGAACCGCACAGCACACCCGGCCGGAACCGGTCGACAGCGAGACCACGATGCGCCGGTCACCGCCTTGCGTGTCTCGCAGCGCATCCATGGCATTGGTGAGCAGGTTGTGCAGCACCTGCTCCACACCGACCGCATCGGCACTCGCCGGGCCTGCCTGGCCCTCGATCACCACCTGGATGCGCGCGCGGTGCAGCTCCTCGGCCATCATCTCGATCAGGCGGCGCGCGGTGCCGCCCAGGTCGACCGGAACAGCCGCAGGCGCGCCGCCCGACTGCACGATGCGGCGCAGCCGCGCCACCACCTCGCAAGCACGGCGCGCCTGCGCAGCCGCCAGTTGCAGCGAGGTCCCGATCGTCGCGAGGAGGTCGTCATCCGCCGGTGAGCCCGGCGTGTGATCCAACTCACGCAAGGTGCGCAGTGCGGTTTGCGAGCTGGCCAGCACGGCGGTCAAGGGCTGGCTCAGCTCGTGCGCGATGCCCGCAGCCAGCTCTCCCATCGCACCCAGTCGTGCGGCCTGGGCCAGGCGTACCTGTTCGGCCGCGCGCCGTCTGGCGGTGCGATCGGCCAGCCAGCGCTGCCCCAGCCCGTACAGGACCAGACAGAAGGTGGCCCACAGCCCAAGCAGCCGCCAGGGCCATTCGGTCGGGCCAGTGTGTCGCTGCACGTGCAGAACGAAGGGCTGGCTGGCGCTCGAAAGCACCTTCGTGAACTCGAAGCCGTCGGTCACACCCGCCGGCTGGCGCTGCGCCGGCGGGCCTGCGTGCAGCACGAGAGTCCGGTCGCCCCAGGCCAGTGTTGCGCGCAGCGGCGCAGCATCCGGCCAGGGCCACTCCCCCGGTGCTACCAGGCGACGGGCATCGATGCGCAGCGCGAAGGCGGCAGCCGATCCTGCCAGCTCGACGGTGTACTGACCGGCCGCCCCATCCACCTCGGTAACCCTCGGACGCTGCGGCCCGGCAGGCCTTGGCTCCGATCGACTTGCGGCGACCTCGGCGGCAGTCCCAGCGGCGGCGCCGTCGCGCCGCCAAGCCGCGACGACCTGCGGGTAAACCAACGGCAGGCGCGCAGCAGGGTCCGCAGCGGTAGGGCCTCCGGCGCGCGGTGCGGCCATCAGCACGAGTGTCTCCAGCACGGCATCCACGCGTTCGGTCGCCTGGCTCAGCAGACGGTGCGCCGTGCGGGCCTGGCCATGGAGCTCCTCGCGCCGTTGCGCAATGTCCCAGCGAATGATCACCGTCGCCCCCGCGAGCGTGGCCATCAGCCAGATCCAGACACCTCTGGAGCGCATCAAGGAAGGGCGGATCATCGCGCAGTGGTCGGGACTCGATCTGGCTCGTCCCCAGTGCTGCTGCCACCGGAGACCTGACGGGAAGACAAAGCTCCAGCCATCCGCCTAAGTCCTGGACAGGGACTGAAAAAGCAAACGGGTTAGCTCCTTGTGAGAGCTAACCCGTTGATTTCTATGGTCGGGGTGGCGGGATTCGAACTCGCGACCCCTTGCACCCCATGCAAGTGCGCTACCAGGCTGCGCTACACCCCGACTGAGCCTTGCATTATATCTACCTAAAATCAGAACTGTCCAGCCTTTTCCAGCAATCGGCCAATTTTCTTTAGAGCTCGCTGTCGAGCAGGGCGCGGATGGAGAGCAGCTCCTCGCGCAGGCTGCGGGCGGGGGCGATGGTCAGCGTGGCCTCGTTGGGGTGATGCGCGAGGGCCGCGCTCCCATTGCCGCAGTGGGTGACCGAGGGTCGCGGGCCCGTGGCGCGAGGCAGGACGCCCACCTCGATCACCTCGGGCGATGGCAATTCGAAGCCAGGCTCGTCGCCTGCCGACTCGCCAGCATCGCTGCCAGCCCACTCCAGCGCACCTTCCTGCAGCGCCGCGGGACCGAGTTCGGTCAGGCGGTTGCGCGCGCCGCTGATCGTGAAGCCCTGCTCGTAAAGCAGGTCGCGGATGCGCCGGATCAGCAGCACCTCATGGTGCTGGTAGTAGCGGCGGTTGCCGCGCCGCTTCATTGGCCGCAGCTGCGTGAATTCCTGCTCCCAGTACCTCAGCACATAGGGCTTGACGCCACACAGCTCGCTGACTTCACCGATCGTGAAGTAGCGCTTGGGCGGGATGGCCGGGAGGGAGTTTTCCATTGGAAATCAATGGGTTCGGACAATCCGCTCCGACTTTACTCGAACTCTCCCGGCGGCGGGGTCTCGCCCTGCACGATGGCCTTGAGTTTGTGGCTCGCGTGAAACGTGACCACGTTGCGCGCATCGATGGGGATCGACTCCCCGGTTCGCGGGTTGCGCCCGGGCCGGGGCGCCTTGCGGCGCACCTGGAAATTGCCGAAACCGGAGAGCTTGACGTCCTCACCGCGCACCAGCGCCTCGTGGACATGCTGGAAGAAGGCCTCCACCATGTCCTTGGACTCGCGCTTGTTCAGGCCCAGCCGCTCGAACAGCAGGTCGGCCAGCTCGGCCTTGGTGAGCGTGGGCGTCTCGATACTGGGCAGGGCCACGGATCCGATGGGGCGGTGGGGTTCGTCCATGCGCAAACTCCTCGATCGGTCGGCTGGACTCAGGCGCCACGCAGACGGGCCCCGACGGCCTGTTGCGCCGCGGCAACCACTGCGCGAACGACCTCGTCGCTGCGCTCGTCGGTCAGCGCCGCCTGCTCATCGAGCAGCTCCAGGCGGATCGCCAGGCTGCGTTCGTCGGCCGCCAGGCCAGCACTGGCCGTGGTGGGTCGGTAGACGTCGAACAGGCGCGCGCCGCGCAGCACACCGCCGGTGGGCGCAGCGTGGATGGCCCCCATCAGGTCGTCGTGTCGCACGCCCTCGCGCACGATCAGCGCGATGTCGCGGTTGACGGCCTGCTGGCGCGGCACCGTCTGGTAGTTCGGCACGTCGCGCGCAAGCAGGGCCGGCACGTTCAACTCGAAGAGCACCGGCGCACCCTGCCCCGCCGGCAGCTCGTAGGCCTGGACCCAGCGCGGGTGCAACTCGCCCACGAAGCCGATGACCTCGCCGTTCAGCTCGACGCGGGCGCAGCGGCCCGGGTGCATCGCCGGGTGGCTGTCGGGCACGAAGCGCGGCTGGCGCGGCGCCAGCAGCGCCTCGACGTCACCCTTGACGTCGAAGAAGTCCACCGTGCGATCGGCGGCGCCCCACTGCAGCTGGTCGGCCGGGCCCCAGGCCAGGCCGGCCACGCGCAGGGGCTGGTCCACGCCGCCGACGCTGTGCTCGGTGGTCGTGACGCTGGCGTCGCGGCGGAACACACGGCCCAGCTCGAACACCCGCACACGCGGGGCGCGCCGGGCCAGGTTGTGGCGCAGCACCTGCACCAGGCTGCCGATCAGGCTGGAGCGCATGACCGCCAGCGGGGCGGCGATCGGGTTGAGCAGGCGGATCGGCTCAGAATTGCCGGCCAGCTCGCTCTCCCAACGCTCTTCGACGAAGCTGAAGTTGATCGTTTCCTGGTAGTCCAGCGCGGCGACAGCGCGGCGCAGCGCGTGGCTGCTGCGCTGGGCTTCCGGTCGAACGCGCGAGGTCACCGGCGCCTGCGGCGGCAGCAGCGGCAGGCGGTCGAAGCCGATGACGCGGATCACGTCCTCGATCAGGTCTTCCTCGATCTGCAGGTCGAAGCGCCAACTCGGCGGCGTCACGGTGAGCACGCCGGCATCGGCACCCTCGCCTGCGGTCACGGCCAGGCCGAGGCGCTCCAGCACCTCGATGCACTGGGCCTGCGACACCGGCATGCCGATGACCTTGCTGGCACGCTCGACGCGCAGGCGCACCGGCGCGCGCTCGGGCAGGCGGATGGTCTGGTCGTCGATCGGGCCGGCTTCGCCGCCGCAGATCTGCTGAATCAGCGCGGTGATGCGCTCGATGTGCTCGACGGTCAGCGCGGCGTCCACGCCGCGTTCGAAGCGGTGGCCAGCGTCGGTGCTGAAGTTGAAGCGGCGCGAACGGCCGGCGACCGCCTCGGGCCACCAGAACGCGGCCTCGACGTAGACGTTGCGGGTGTCGTCGCTCACCGCGGTGGCGTCGCCGCCCATGATGCCGGCCAGGGACTCCACGGCCTGGTCATCGGCGATCACGCCGACCTGCTCGTCCAGCGTGATGGTGTTGCCGTTGAGCAGCTTGAGCGTCTCGCCCGCACGACCCCAGCGCACCACCAGGCCACCATGGATCTTGTCCAGGTCGAAGATATGCGTCGGACGGCCGTACTCGAACATCACGTAGTTCGAGATGTCCACCAGCGCGCTGACCGGGCGCTGGCCGCAGCGGGCCAGGCGGTCGATCATCCACTGCGGCGTCTTGGCGGTGGGGTCGATGCCCCGCACCACGCGGCCGGAGAAGCGCCCGCACAGGTCCGCCGCCTCGATGCGCACCGGCAGCTTGGCGTCGTGCTGCGGGGCGATCGGTGCGATCGCCGGGGTGAGCAGCGGTGAGCCGGTCAGGGCCGCCACCTCGCGGGCGATGCCGAAGACGCTCAGGCAGTGGCCCAGGTTGGGCGTGAGCTTGAGGGTGAACAGCGTGTCGTCGAGCGAGAGGTAGGCGCGGATGTCCTGGCCGACGGGGGCGTCCTCGGGCAGTTCCAGCAGGCCGCCGTGGTCCTCGGACAGCTTGAGCTCACGGGCCGAGCAGAGCATGCCGAAGCTCTCGACGCCGCGCAGCTTGCCCTTGCCAATCACGAAGGGCTTGCCATCTTCGCCCGGGGGCAGCTGGGCGCCCACCGTGGCCAGCGGTACCTTGATGCCGGCGCGGGCATTGGGCGCGCCGCAGACGATCTGCAGCGGGCCGTCCTTGCTGAAGGGACCGGCGTCGACGGTGCACACGCGCAGCCGGTCGGCGTTGGGGTGTTGGTCGGCGGTGAGGATTTCGGCCACCACGATGCCGCTGAAGGGCGGCGCCACCGGGCGCAGCTCTTCGACCTCCATGCCGGACATCGTCAGCAGGTCGGCCAGGGCCTGGGTGCTCAGGTCAGGGTTGCAGAACTCACGCAACCACGATTCAGGGAATTGCATCTCGTCGTTCCTGGAACTGAATTCGCTGGGTTGGCGGTCGTTTACTTGAACTGGCTGAGGAAGCGCAGGTCGCCGTCGAAGAACAGGCGCAGGTCGTTCACGCCATAGCGCAGCATGGTCAGGCGGTCCGGGCCCATGCCGAAGGCGAAGCCGATGTAGCGCTCGGGGTCGAGGCCGAAATTGCGCACCACGTTGGGGTGCACCTGGCCGGAGCCGGCCACCTCGAGCCAGCGGCCCTTGAGCGGACCGTGGGCGAAGGCGATGTCCACCTCGGCCGAGGGCTCGGTGAAGGGGAAGAAGGACGGGCGGAAGCGCAGCTGCAGCTCGTCCGTCTCGAAGAAGGTGCGGAAGAAGTCGGTGAACACCGCCTTCAGGTCCTTGAACGACACGTTCTCGCCGATCCACAGGCCTTCGCACTGGTGGAACATGGGCGAGTGGGTGGCGTCGGAGTCCACGCGGTAGGTGCGGCCCGGGGCGATCACGCGGATCTCCGGCATCGGGTCCATGCCCGCGTGCTGCGCGGCGTGCACGCGCGAGTAGCGCACCTGCATCGGCGAGGTGTGCGGGCGCAGGCACAGCGGGCGGCCGGCCTCGTCGTTCAGGTCGACGTAGAAGGTGTCCTGCATCGAACGCGCCGGGTGGTTCTCCGGATTGTTCAGTGCAGTGAAGCTGTACCAGTCGGTTTCGATCTCGGGGCCGTCGGCCACGTCGAAGCCCATCGAGCCGAAGATCTGCTCGATGCGCTCCATCGTGCGCGACACCGGATGCAGGCCACCGATGCCCCGCTGGCGGCCGGGCAGCGTCACGTCCAGCGCCTCGGCCTTGAGCTGGGCCTCCAGCTGGGCGGCGGCCAAGGCGTCGCGACGCTCGTTCAGGGCGGCCTCGATGCGGCGCTTGGTGTCGTTGATCGCCGCGCCCCGGGTCTTCTTTTCCTCGGGCGACAGCGCCGCCATGCCCTTGAGCAGCTCGGTCACGCGGCCGGACTTGCCGGTGTAGCGCGCCTTGGCGTCTTCCAGCTGGGCCGGCGTCTGGGCGGCGGCGAAGTCGGCCGACGCCGCCTGAACCAGTTCTTCGAGATCGTTCATGACGGGACGTTCAATATCCGGTGCCCCCGCCATCCACCCGGGGCGGTGACGTTCAGGCAGAAAAAAAGGCCGAACGCGGTGTCGGCCTTTCCAGGTCGCAGGGCTGGCAAGCCAGCCCGACACGACGAGTCACTCAGGCGAGCTGGGCCTTCACCTGGTTCACGATGCTGCCGAAAGCGGCGGGATCGTTGACGGCCAGGTCGGCCAGAACCTTGCGGTCCACTTCGATCTTGGCCTTCTTCAGGCCGGCCACGAAGCGGCTGTAGGTCAGGCCGAGCGCACGGCTGGCGGCGTTGATGCGAGCGATCCACAGGCGGCGGAACTCACGCTTCTTCGCACGGCGGTCGCGGTAGGCGTACTGACCCGCCTTCATCACCGCCTGTTTGGCGATGCGATAGACGTTCTTACGACGGCCGCGGAACCCCTTGGCCAGGGCCAGAACCTTCTTGTGACGGGCGCGAGCGGTAACACCACGTTTGACGCGAGGCATATTAAGACTCCTTCAGGACGTGGTGAATCAGAGACCGGCGAAAGGCAGCATCTGCGCGATGTGACCCATGTTGGTCTCATGCACATTCACTGCACCACGCAGGTGGCGCTTGTTCTTGGTGGTCTTCTTCGTCAGGATGTGACGCTTGAAGGCCTGACCGCGCTTGACGGTGCCACCCGGGCGGACGCGAAAACGCTTCTTCGCGCTGCTCTTGGTCTTCATCTTGGGCATGACTGCTCCTTTTGCTAGTTCCCGTACGGCGCCGCGAAACTGATCGCGAACTTGGGGGCCGACGGGCACCGGGCGGCAGCAGCGACCAAACCGCTACCACCTCGTCTTTCATGTCTGCCAGACCGGACCACCGGTCGGGCAGCCAATCACTTCTTCTTCTTCGGGCCGAGCACCATGATCATCTGGCGCCCTTCGAGCTTGGGCATGTGCTCGACCAGCGAGACATCGGCCAACTCGTCGCGAATGCGCTCCAGCAGGCGCATGCCGATGTCCTGGTGCGTGATCTCGCGGCCGCGGAAGCGCAGCGTGACCTTGCCCTTGTCGCCGTCTTCCAGGAAGCGGCGCAGGTTGCGCATCTTGATGTTGTAGTCGCCTTCGTCCGTGCCCGGACGGAACTTGACTTCCTTGACGTCGATGACGTGCTGCTTGGCCTTGGCCTCGGCCGCCTTCTTCTGCTCCTGGTACTTGAACTTGCCGTAGTCCATCAGGCGGCAGACCGGCGGCTGCGCAGTCGGCGCAATCTCCACCAGATCCACATCGTGCTCGGCCGACAGGCGCAGAGCCTCCTGGATGCTGACGATGCCCAGGGGCTCGTTCTCCGGTCCGTTCAGGCGCACCTCGGGAGCGGTGATCTCGCGGTTCAGGCGATGCTTGCGCTCGGCGTTGGGCGTACGGCGGTCAAGAAAGGTAGCGATGGTCCAATTCCTCCAGGGCCCGGGGCCCCACGATCAATGCAGCGCACCCAAGCAAAGAGCAACGAACCACCGACCCACCCTCAGCGGGTCAACTCGGCAGCGAGCTTCTGGGAGAAGGCCTCCAGGGCCATCACACCGAGGTCCTGATTGCCCCGGGCGCGCACGGCGACGGCTCCAGCAGCCTTTTCCTTGTCACCGACAACGAGCAGGAACGGAACCTTCTGCAGCGAATGCTCGCGTATTTTATACGTGATCTTTTCGTTGCGCAAATCAAGTGCGACCCTAAGTCCTTGTTTTTGCAGCGCTTTGGCCACGTCCTGGGCGTAGTCGGCCTGCGCGTCGGTGATGTTCATGACCGCGACCTGCGTCGGCGCGAGCCACAAAGGCAGTGCGCCGGCGTGTTCCTCGATCAGGATGCCGATGAAACGCTCCAGACTGCCGAGGATCGCGCGGTGCAGCATCACCGGGTGCTGGCGCTCGCCGGACTCGGCGACGAACTCGGCGCCCAGGCGCTCGGGCAGCGAGAAATCGACCTGGATCGTGCCGCACTGCCAGTGCCGGCCCAGCGCATCCTTGAGCGTGTACTCGATCTTCGGGCCGTAAAAGGCACCCTCCCCGGGCGAGATCTCGAACTCGCAGCCGGAGCTGCGCAGGCTGGCGATGAGCGCCGCCTCGGCACGGTCCCAGAGCTCATCCGAGCCGATGCGCTTGTCCGGCCGGGTGGCGACCTTGTAGAGAATGTCGGTGAAGCCGAAGTCGGCGTAGACCTTCTTCAGCAGCGCGGTGAAGGCGTCGCACTCGGGCAGGATCTGGTCTTCGGTGCAGAAGATGTGGCCATCGTCCTGCGTGAAGCCGCGCACGCGCATGATGCCGTGCAGGCCGCCGGTGGGCTCGTTGCGGTGGCAGGCGCCGAACTCGCCGTAGCGCAGCGGCAGGTCGCGGTAGCTCTTGATGCCCTGCTTGTAGATCAGAATGTGGCCCGGGCAGTTCATCGGCTTGAGCGCGTAGTCGCGCTTTTCCGATTCGGTGGTGAACATGTTCTCCCGGTACTTGTCCCAGTGGCCGGTCTTTTCCCACAGGCCCTTGTCGAGGATCTGCGGACCCTTGACCTCCTGGTAGCCGTTGTCGCGGTAGACCCGGCGCATGTACTGCTCGACCTCCTGCCAGATCGCCCAGCCCTTGGGGTGCCAGAACACCGTGCCGGGCGAGTGTTCGTCGAGGTGGAACAGGTCGAGTTCACGCCCGAGCTTGCGGTGGTCGCGCTTCTCGGCCTCCTCGAGCATCGTCAGGTACTTCTGCAGGTCGTCCTTGGTCGCCCAGGCGGTACCGTAGACGCGCTGCAACATCTCGTTGCGGTGGTCACCGCGCCAGTAGGCGCCGGCCACCTTCATCAGCTTGAAGAACTTCAGCTTGCCGGTGCTCGGCACGTGCGGGCCACGGCACAGGTCGGTGAAGCTGCCTTCGGCGTAGAGCGACACGTCCTGGTCGGCCGGGATGCCCTCGATGATCTCGGCCTTGTAGGCCTCACCGATGGACTTGAAGTAAGCCACCGCCTCGTTGCGCGGCAGCACGCTGCGCACGACCGGCTCGTCCTTGGCCGCCAGCTCGGCCATCTTCTTCTCGATCGCAGCCAGGTCCTCGGGGGTGAAGGGGCGCTTGTAGGCGAAGTCGTAGTAGAAGCCGTGCTCGATGGTCGGCCCGATCGTCACCTGCGCGTCCGGGAACAGCGACTTGACCGCATAGGCCAGCAGGTGCGCGGTCGAGTGGCGGATGATGTCCAGGCCATCGGCATCCTTGGCGGTGACGATCGCCAACTGCGTGTCGGCCTCGATGCGATGGCTGATGTCGACGAGGCGAGCCTCCGCCCCCGAGCCGACGCGGCCCGCCAGCGCCGCCTTGGCCAGACCGGCACCGATCGACGCAGCCACTTCGGCCACCGTGACGGGGCCGTCGAACTCCCGGCGCGAACCGTCGGGCAACTGGATGGAAATCATGGGGTGTCCTCTCGTGGCGGCCCCTGCAGCCGCGGATCAGGCAAGAAAAAAGCGCGGCGATCGCCGCGCTTGTCTCAGGAGAAAGGCAATGAGCGAGAGCGGCGGTCGACCGACTAGACCTCGGCGGAGGCGGTGAAGGGGGTGCTGCTCGTTCGCGGTGTCATAACCGGGCTGCCTTTCTCGTCCTTGCTCGTTGATCGAATTCGGTATTTTAGTGGCAGCAATTCGCGATGGCGCGACGCCGTCTCAGCGCCATACACTCAGCCGCCGCAGACCCGCGCCTTCGCAGCCGCGTACTCGGCCGCCAACTGCGCCACCAGCGCCCCGGCCGGCCGGATCTTGTCGATCGCGCCGATGCCCTGGCCGCAGCCCCAGATGTCCTTCCAGGCCTTTTTCGCATCGCCGCCGAAATTCATCTTGGTCGGATCGCTTTCCGGCAGGTGATCGGGATCCAGGCCCGCCGCCCTGATGCTTGGCTTCAGGTAGTTGCCATGCACACCGGTGAACAGGTTGCTGTAGACGATGTCGTCGCTGTTGCTGTCGACGATGCACTGCTTGTACTCCTGCGCTGCGCGCGCCTCGTCGGTGGCGATGAAGGCCGAGCCGATGTAGGCGAGATCGGCGCCCATGGCCTGTGCCGCCAGGATGGCGCCGCCGCTGGCGATCGAGCCGGACAGCGCCAGCGGGCCGTCGAACCACTGGCGGATCTCCTGGATCAGCGCAAAGGGGCTCTTCACCCCCGCGTGGCCACCGGCACCCGCGGCCACCGCGATCAGGCCGTCGGCCCCCTTCTCCACCGCCTTGTGCGCGAAGGCGTTGTTGATGATGTCGTGCAGCACGACGCCACCCCAACTGTGCACCGCGTCATTCACATCGGTGCGCGCACCCAGGCTGGTGATGATCACCGGCACCTTGTACTTGGCGCACATCTGCATGTCGTGCTCAAGCCGGTCGTTGCTCTTGTGCACGATCTGGTTGATCGCGAAGGGCGCCGACGGTGCCTCCGGGTGGTCACGGTCCCAGGCGGCCAGCGTCTCGGTGATCTCGGCCAGCCACTCGTCGAGCTGGGAGGCGGGACGGGCGTTGAGCGCCGGCATCGAGCCGACGATGCCCGCCTTGCACTGCTCGATCACCAGCTTCGGGTTGCTGATGATGAACAGGGGCGAGCCGACGACGGGCAGACGCAGGCGCTTCAGGATGGGGGGCAGGGCCAAGGGGAGTCTCCTCAAAGGGGGCAGCGATCGGCGCAGTCTGCCGACCCCGCGGACACCCGCCTGTCACGCAGGCGCCAAAGGGCTGGAGTCGGGCATCTAAATGCCCGGCCTCCCGTCCGGCACCTGTAGAAACGAAAAACGCCCCAAGCGGGGCGTTTTTCGACGAAATGGAGGTGGGGTGGATGATGGGACTCGAACCCACGACGACCAGAATCACAATCTGGGACTCTACCAACTGAGCTACATCCACCGCAGCGCAGAAAAAGATTATAGGCAACTACCGGCGCGACAAGCAAGAGTTTTCGACGGAACTGCGGGGGATTTCGCCGCATCCGCCCACTCTGCCCGCGCCGATCACTGAGGCGCCGAGGCCGCAGTCGGCGCTGCCGCACTCTTGGCGGTGATCTCGGCCCTGTAGCGCTTGCGCAAAGCCTCGAAGTACGCCTCCGATTCCGCGCGCCCCCAGATCTGGGCGTACTGCGAACGGGCCTGGGCTTCGTCACCCAGCGCCGCCGCATCGGCCGGCAGGGTTTTGTTCAGACGCAGCAGCGCGTAGCCCTCGGCCCCCAGATCGACGCCCACCCAGCGCGGCAGCCCGGTCGGCGCCGCGCGCAGCACCGCGTCGAGCAGCGTCGGCGACAGGCCGACCGGCTTGGCGCGCGACACCACGATCGCAGCAGGCAGCGCGCCCGCCGCCTCGGGGCTGGCCTGCCAGCTCTTGAGCTTGGCGGCACCCTCGTCGCGCGCGAGCTGGGCGGCCTTGCGCTGCAGCACTGCGCCGCGAACCTGATCTTTGACCTCGGCCAGCGGCAGGCGTCGAGCGGCCTCGTACTTGAGGACGTGGGCAGCGACGAGCTGGTTGGCACCGATCTCGACCACCTCGGTGTTGCGCTTGCCGGTCAGGTTCTGGCTCTGGAACAGCGCCTCCAGCAGCTTGGGCTGGCGCAGCGCGCCGGCCGCATCCCCCGCACCGCTGCGGCCGACGCCGTCGGCATGCCGCAGCTCGAGCTTGAGCTTGTCGGCCACCGGCTTGAGCGAGTCTTCCTGTTCGACCAGGTTGGTGAACTGTTCGGCCGCCTCGGCGTAGCGACGCTGAGCCAGCTGCTTCCTGACCTCGGTCTCGATCTCACCGCGCACCGCCTCGAAGGGCCGGCGCTCGCCGCCGCGCACATCCAGCAGCTCGACGACGTGGAAGCCGAATTCGGTCTCCACCGGCTTGACCGCCAGCTCGCCCTTCTTCAGGCCGAAGACGGCGTCCTCGAAGGACTTGGAGACCATGCCGCCGCGGGCCGCCCAATCCAGGTCGCCCCCACGCGCCGCGGAATCCGGGTCACCCGACTGCTTGCGGGCCGCGTCGGCGAACCCGCCGCGGGACTTACCGAGCTCGGCGATCAGCGCCTCGGCGCGGGCCTTGGCCTTCGCCTTGTCGTCGCTGGACGCACCAGAGGCCACGGCAAAGAGGATGTGGCGAGCACGCCGCTCCTCGGGCTGGGCGTAGCGGGCGGCGTTTTCCTCGTAGTACTTGCGCAGCTCGTCGTCGGCGACCGCGATGCCGCGGCCGATCGACGCCAGGTCGAGCAGCAGGTAGTCGACGCTGGCGGCCTCCTGCGACAGGAAGCGCTTGGCGTTGGCCGGCTCGTCGTAGAAGGCCTGCAGCTCGGCATCGCTGGCCTGCACCTTGGCGAGGTAATCCTTGCTGTCCAGTCGCACCAGCTGGACTTCACGCTGCTGGAAATAGGCATCCAGCGCGGCACGCGACGCCGACTGCGGCGCCAGCACCGAGCTGGTCACGCCCAGCGTCACCTGGCGCAGCGCCAGTTCCTGGCGCACCTGGGCGTCGAGCATCGCCTCGGTCAGGCCGCGCGCGGCCAGCAGATCGCGGCGCGCCGCCTTGTCGGCCTTGAGCAGCCAGGCGTAGTTCGGCTCGGTCTGGTAGAACCGTGCGAGCTGATCGTCCGTCGGCGCCAGGTGCTGGTCCGCCACCGCGGCGAAGAGCACGCGCTGGCGCAGCAGCTGCTCGAGCGTCTGGCGCTTGAACTCGGGCGTATCGAGCAGCTTGGCGTCGATGCCCGGCGCCTGCTGGCGCATGCGTTCGGCCTGCTCGCGGTGCGCCGCGTCCCACTCCGTCTGCGTGATCGAGTGACCGTCGACCTTGGCCACCGCGGCATTGCCGTCGGCGAAGCGCTGGTAGCCCTGGATGCCGAAGACCACGAAGGAAGGGAAGATCAGCAGCACGAGCACGAACTGCAGGACGCGGTTGTGTCGGCGGACGAAATCGAACATCGGTGTTTCCTTGCGCAGCGCTGCGTTCGACCCGAGGCCGGGCGCTGCGCCAGATGCGACAAAGGCGAACCAGGGTTCGCCTTCTTCGCTGCAGGGCCCGCGCCTGGTGCCGTCTGGCAACCTGGGCATCCCTGCTCGAAATGCTGCCGGGGCCGGTGATGGTGGGTGCTGAGGGGCTCGAACCCCCGACCTACGCCTTGTAAGGGCGCCGCTC
>DAOLLE010000002.1:21838-26100 GCA_035331205.1 Burkholderiaceae bacterium | reverse complement strand
TCGCCCGGCAGCGCCGGCGCGACCAGCGTGAAGCTGCCCTCCCCGTCGAGCACCTTGAGCTGCGTGCCGGGCACGCGCCGGTCGGCGTCCTTGTGGGTGGGGCCGAATTCGTCGGTGGGCGCGCCCTGCATCTGCAGCCGCGCGCCCAGTGCAGCGCCATCGTGCTCGATGGTGACCAGCACCGGCGCCTTCAGCGGCTGGCCGTCGGGGTCGAGCACCCGCACCTTGACCAGCACGGTGCTGACGCCGTCGGCCGCGGCCCCGGCGCCGTAGACCTCGACCTTCAATTGCGCGACGCGGGCGTTGGCGGCGTAGTTGCCCTGCGCAATCGCCACAGGCGGCGCGTCGGCCCGCGCACCGGCTGCCGCCGGATCGGTCAACACCGGGCGGTAGCGCAGCGCAGCACCGGCGTCGTCACCCAATGGCGCGGCCGTCTGGGCCTGGGCTATGCCCACGCCGGCACAGGTGCAGGCCCAGGCGGCCGCCCGGGCGATGTGGCGCAGACGGGCCAGGGGCCGCGCCCCAGGCCGCAGGGAATCAGGGTGCATGGAGGAGGTACGGGTCCGCCCGGCACGGGAGGATGCAGACATGCGGATGTTCATGGCCGGCCCTCGCGTGCTCAGGGTTGACGGGCCGGCGGCTGGGTCGCGCCGGAGGAGGTCGGCATGGCCGACACCGGAATGTGGATCGTCTCGAGCGTGTCGGCGCCCGCGCGGTCGGCCTGGGCGTCGGGCGGCTGGCCGCCGTCGCGCCGGGGCTTGACCGCCCCCGGCTCGCCGCGACCGCCTGCGTTGCCACGCTGGTCGGCGCTGTCGGTGGCCTGCTGCGGCGCCGTCACCGGCTTGCCGTCGAACTTGAGCACGCGCCCGCGCGCCTTCTCGGTGTCCAACGCGCCGGTGTCGCCACGGCTGCGCCGCGCCTTCACCTGCTCGGTCACCGTGGGCGAACAGCTGCCCTCGATGAAGTCGGCCCGATGCAGCTCACCGTTCCTCAGGTCAAGGAAGAGGCTGCCCGCGTCGCCCGCATTGCGGTTGGAGCTCGTCACCAGTCGGCTGCCGCGCGGCAGGGTGGTCTGGTCGACAACCAGCACATGGGTGCGCGGCGGCAGGCCGCAGTGGCTGTACTTGCCCTCCACGTCGGTCACGAAGCTCGTGCCATCCTGCAGGTACAGGCGCACGCCCGGGATGCCCGGCTCTTCGGCGTCCTGCATCTGGTTGTGGTTGCAGTCGCTGTACACCTTGCCGACCACGCAGGCCTCGTTGGCGAACACCCCGCCGCTGACTTCGACGCGGTGGCGCGCCTCGTTGGAGCAGACCTCACCGGCCGCACCGCTGCACTGGCCGTCGCGCAGGCTGGTCGCCTGGGCCCGGTTGATACCGCTGCCCTGCTGGGCGCCGACGCCCACGCGCACGCGGTAGGTCAGCACCTTGAGGGCACCTGGCCCCATCGTGCCCAGCGAGAAGCGCAGCACCGGGCCGGGCTTGCCACCCGGGTCGGCGACCGCCAGGCCATCGATCTGCGCGGTGCCGTCGATGTAGCGCAGGCCGGCTGGCAGCGTGTCGAACACCTCGACCGCGTTGAGCACGCCGACGCCCGCATCGCTGCGCTTGACCGTGATGGTGTAGCGCAGCGAGTCGCCCAGCTCGACGCGGCTGCGGTCGCCGATCTTGGTGACGAACAGTGCCGGCTTGACCGCGCTGTCCAGCGGGATGTGGTTGTTCACCACATCCGGGCCGGCGCTCGGATCCAGCGGCATGCGCAGGTACCAGGTGGTCGGCTGGCTGCCGGTGGGCGGTCCGTTCTGGGCCTGCACCGCGCACACGCCGGCCGCCGTACCGCTGACGCAACCCGCCGGGATCGCCAGTGCACTGTTCTGGGCGGCGATGGCGCTGCTCACCGCGTAGCCCGCCGGCGGCGTGATGCGCAGCTGGTACTCGGTCGCCCCCGGACAGCCCGCAGGCGCCGGGTTGGCCAGCCAAAGGCTGTAGCCACCGTCCACCGCGGCCCCGCCCACGCTGGTGGTCACGCTGTTGACGCCACCGACCATGCAGTTGGCAGGAACCAGCGAGCCCGCCGCCGTCAGCAGCTCCACCTTCGCGCCGGCCAGCGGCAGCCGCGTGTCGGCCGCATAGACCACGCCGGCCGGATCGAGCGGCAGGCTCTGGTTGATGCGCGACGCGCCCGACGGGATCGTGACGTTCTGGATCACCGCACCGGCGACCAGGCCGGTGGTCGGATCGGCGTTGCTGCCGTTGCCGCCCGCCGGATCCGCCGAGATCGGTCGGCCGTAATAGGCCCCGGTCACCGGGTCGCGGAAGCGCACCGAATAGCCGCTGCCAGGCACCAGGCCGCCGACGCTGTACGCGCCGGTGTCGTCGGTGCGAGAGGTCGCGATCACCGCGCCAGCACCGTCCAGCACCTCGACGACCATCCCCTCGAGGGGCCGATCGCCGGAGGCGGCACGGAACACATGGTCGTGGTCGATGTCGCGCCAGACCCGGCCACTCACCGCGCCGGCCTTCTGCACGTCGGTCGGGTCGGTGGCGGTGTTGTTCCTGCGGTGCTCCGGATCGGACGGCTCGTTGCCACCATCCACGGACACCCGGTTGACCAGCGCGCCCGAGCACAGCCCGTTGGCATCGGGCGCCGCACAGGCGTCCTTGGCCACATCCACCGTCAACGTGATCTCCGGCGCGGCCGTGGCCGTGCCGCCGGTGGCACCGCCCAGCGCATCGCTGCGCGAGCAGGTCGCCAGCGCGCTGCCCACCACGGTGGCGCTGCAGTCCCAGCCACTGCCCGTGGGCACCGCCGCGACCGTCAGCCCCGCCGGCAGGCGGTCCACCACGCTGACGCTGCCCGAGCTGGCGGCGTCGCCGTGGTTGGACACGACGATGCGGTAGGTCCCGCGACCACCTTCCAGGAAGACGGCCGGGCTGTGCGTCTTGACCACGCTCAGATCGGGCTCGCCGAGCACTTGGATCGTCAGCGTCGCGCTGTCGCAGGCGGCGGGTGTCTCGACGCTGCACAGGCGATAGGCCATCGCATAGCTGCCGCGCGCCACGCCGGCCGGCACCACGACCCGGCCCTGAGCGTCCAGGCTCACGCCGAGCATGCCGCCGTCCGCCGTCAGCGCCGTCGTGACGGCCGAGGCCGACACCGCGCCGCCGCCGAGGCGGTCGTTGGTCCACAGCGCCACGCTGCCCCCGGTGATCATCGGCACCGTGACCCGGCCGTCGTCCACCGCATCGATGATCCGCGCCTGCACCGAAGCGCCGTTGTTGCTCGGATCGCCATCGTTGAGTGCCGAAGTACGGCCCGTCAGCATGACTGCGGTCTGCACCTCACGGCCACCGCCCGGGGAGCCCGGCGCGGTGTAACGCATACGGCAGACGATCTCGCCGCCCGCGGCCAGGGTTGCAGCGCTCGCCGGCGTGCAGGTCAGCCCGCTGAGGCTGCCCACATCCACCGACGGCACGCAAGTTGGCGCGATCGCCGCGGCTCCCCCCACCCCATTGCGGCAGGTCAACGTGACGTTGTCGATCGCCTGGCCCGGGCTGACCACGGCCGGCATCCCGGTGACGGCCGCACGCATGTCCGCCGCCTGCGCCGTCACCGTCAGGGTGGCGGTGTCGCAGGTGCCCGCGTTCGGGCTGGCCGCACAGAGCTTGTACTTCACCGTGCAGCTGCCCGTGGCCGGCACGTCGTAGCTGGCCACGCCCGTGCTGCCGACGCTGGCGTTGGCGCAGCTGCCCCCGGCCACGAAGGCGAAGCTCGCCCCCGTCAGGCTCTGGTCGTTGCTCGCCAGGTTGCTGGTCTGCCCGCTGCTGCCGCCGGGCTTGCTGTCGCTGTCGTCCACCGCATCGAGCAGGTCGGCTCGCGCCGTGGCCGCGTTGTTCGCGCTGTTGCTGTCGTTGCTCGCTCCCGTGCTGCCGTTGATCACCACCGCCGTGGTCGGCTCGTCGGCCCCGCCTTGCTGGCCGTTGACCGTCAGGTTGAACACGCACTGGATCGCCGCGCCGGCGGCCACGTTGCCGCCGGGCGTGGGCGTGCACACCGGCGTGCTGGCCGTCGCTCCCGTCACCGTGCCCAGCGCACAGCTGGCCGCCGTGGCGCTGGTGGTCGTCGACAGGTTCGTACAGCTCAGCGTCACGCCGTTGATCTGCTGGCCCGGGCGAAGCGCCGTGGGCAGGCCACTGATCGCGGCCGCCATGTCCGCCGCCTGCGCCGTCACCGTCAGGGTGGCGGTGTCGCAGGTGCCCGCG
>DAOLLE010000002.1:20946-21738 GCA_035331205.1 Burkholderiaceae bacterium | reverse complement strand
TCTGCTGGCCCGGGCGAAGCGCCGTGGGCAGGCCACTGATCGCGGCCGCCATGTCGGGCGGAGAGGTCACGTTGATCGTCGCGCTGGCCTGGTCGCAGGCCGCCGGGGTCTGCGCCGGGTTGGCGCAGATCTGGTACGTCAGCACGTAGCTGCCCACCGGCGTGGCAGCGCTCGTGCTCAGCACGCCCGTGGCGGTGTCGAAGTTCAGCCCCGCCGCGCTGGGCAGGCTGAGCTGCGTGATGCTGACGTTGCTGGTCGTGGCCGCGCTCGTGCCGACTTGGTCGTTGCCGAGCACGTTGACGCTCGCCGGCGTGCCCGCGGGGGTGCTGCTCGCCGCTTCGTCGAGCGCGTCGATGATCGCCACGCTGTCGCTGGCGCTGTTGTCTGCGCTGTTGCTCGCCGGTTCGTTGGTCGCGCTGGTGTTGGCCGTTACCGTGACGCTGGTGGGCACGGTGTTGGTGCCGCTGTTGGCCGTGCCCGGCTGGGTGTAGCTGATCGGGCAGCTCAGGCTGGCGTCCACCGGCAGGCTGGCCGCGCTGCCGCTGCTGGCCGTGCATGCGCCCACCGTGACGGCCACGGCCGCTCCGCTGCTGTCCACGGCGCTGGCCGTGCAGCTGGCGTTGGTGGCCGCCGCGCCTCCCTTGTTGCTGCAGCTGATGCTGCCGCTGACGGTGGTACCGGGGCCGGCGATGGTCGGGGCGATGCTGACCGCCGCGGTCATGTTGGGGCCGGCCGTGACGTTGATCGTCGCGCTGGCCTGGTCGCAGGCCGCCGGGGTCTGCGCCGGGTTGG
>DAOLLE010000002.1:0-20846 GCA_035331205.1 Burkholderiaceae bacterium | reverse complement strand
CGCTCGCCGGCGTGCCCGCGGGGGTGCTGCTCGCCGCTTCGTCGAGCGCGTCGATCACCGATGCGCTGGCGCTGGTGGTGTTGTTCGCGGTGTTGGTGTCGTTGCTGGCACCGGTGCTGCCCGTGAAGGTCACCACCGTGTTCGGCTCGTCGCCCCCGCCCTGCGATCCAGGAGCGGTGTAGTTGAAGGTGCAACGGATGTTGGATCCGGCGGCAATGCTGCTGCCACTGGCGGGCGTGCAACTCAGCGCGCTGATCGTGCCGACGTCGACGGTCGGCACACAGGAGGCCATCGCCGCCGCCGCAGTGGCTGTGGCGCTGTTGGTGCAGGTAAGGGTCACCCCGGTCAGCACCTGTCCGGGCCGGATCACGCCGGGAATGCCGCCGAAGGCCGGTGACATGTCGGCCGCATCGCCGGCACCGCCGCTCAGGCCGAACAGCCGGTCGACGATCGGGTTGCTGCCCGTTCCGTCGGTGCCCACCTCAGCACCATAGGCGAAGTCGATCGACGAAATGGAACCCACGTACCACGCAGTGACGGCCACGCCACCCTGGACGCTCAGGTCGGTGTAGTTGACGTAGTTGCCGGCCGATCCAAACCCCGTGCTGGCAGTGCAGCCCGCATCGGTGCTGTTCACGCAGACCTTGGTGGCAAAGGGAATGCCCCCGTCCAACGCCGCCGTCGACTCCAACTGGGAGCCCCACTGATAGGTGGCGGGCGGCGAAATGAACTCCACGCGCTCGCGAACCCCGAGGGTTGGATTGCCGTTGCCATCCGTATCCTGGCTGGTGAGGTAGATCGGCCCCGCCAGCGGATTCACCACCTCGGTGCCCGGATTCACGAAGGTCAGCCGCATCACGACCTGCGACTTGGCGCCCGCCGCGGCATTGCCGCTGATGCGGCCAATGAAAACCTGCGTCGCACTGTCGGCGGCCATCTGGAAGCCCGGCGCCTGGTAGACCGTGGCGCCGTTGAGCCGAACGATTTCCAGAATGATGTCGCGCGGGTTGGTACCAGTCACCGCATTGGCGTAGCGGGTCTTGGAGCCGACTCCGGTGCAGGGCACCGTCGTGATGCAGGTCGGGCTGGACCAATTGAACGACGCCGCCTGGGCAGACGGTGCCGCTGTGCTGCCAAGCAAGCCGGCCACCAGCACGAGCAGTCCGCTAACCCACCGACCGAATCGCCCACCCTTCACGGCCACTCGCTCGCGCAGCCCTGCCCATGCACCGAAGTCGTTCATCGTTTGCCTTGTATCGCTCCACCAGCCCTGCAGAGCCTGCAGGGGAACCGGGCCCCCTCGAAGTCCCACCGCTCGCCCGGGCGGTGGGTCACCTTCGGGGCTCGAATCGCAGCCAGCCGCTGCGGTCGCTCGCCCGGAACACAGTCCGTCCTCGTTGTTCTATCGGGACTCGCCAAGCACCTGCTGCCTCCACCGCCGGCAGCGGTCGCGTCACCCCATCCTCCGACCGGCCATCAACCCGCCCTTGCCGAAGCGCGCGAATCAGACCGCACTAATCGAAAAACGCGAAGAGTGATCCCAGTAATTGAACAAATCTTACAGTACAACAATGATTTGACACACACCAAATAAGTCCCACCGGAACGCAACTCCCGCCTCGATGCGGGGGAGGAGACACCCTCCCGTGCGGGATTTCGCATTGCCGGTGAGTCAGCCCCAGAGATCGAGCGGCGGATCCGTGGCTATAGCCAACAACAATTCGCGCCGGCCGATCCAGCCGAGCACGACACCGCGCTCGTCGACCACCGGCAAGCCGCTCATCGAGCGCTCCAGCATCAGCGCGGCGGCGCGGCGCAGCTCGGTGCCCGTCTCGACCGCGGGCACGGGGCTGTGCAGCAGATCGCGCGCGCGGCGCCGGGCCAGCGCCTCCCAGTCCTGCGCCGCCTCGGAAGCGGCCAACCGGATGCGGGCCGCCGTCCAGCCCCGGCCGCCCGCCAGCAGCCCCGTCGCCCCGAGCCGGGCCGGCCAGGGCGGGCTGAGCAGATCCTCTCGCAGCACCAGGCCGACCAGCACACCGCCTGCATCGACCACGGCCAACTGGCGAACACCGCGGCGCGTGAACAACTGCCAGAGCTCAGGCACGCCATCATCCAGCGCCGCGGTCACGGCCGGGCGCGTCATCACGTCTGCCACGTGGCGCACGCGCTCGGGCCGTCGCTCGTGCTCGGCAGGCCCCGCGGCGTAGGCGGCAAGGGGAGACTGGCGGCCGGCCAGCGGCGTGCGTCCATCGTCGCCGCGGGCCACGGCGTCGGCACTGCGGCTGCGCTCGATGCGCTGCGCAGGCGGCAAAGGCGCCACCGCGGGCTCGATGGGCAGGAGCGCCCGCCCATTCACTCCGTACAGGTAGACCATCTCCGACGCCCTCCAGATCGCAGCGACCGCTGGCCGGCAGCATAGCGCCGCCACCGCCGCTTGCGCCAAGACAGCCCCCCCGCCGCACAGCGGCGCATACTGGGCAAACCGGACAGACCGACGCAACCGCGCCGACCGACGCCATGGTTCAGGACATCCGCCACGCCGATCGCCACACCGATCCAAGCGCTTCGGCCCCCACTCCCTTCCCCACGCCCGACCGCAGCAGGCCGATGCCGCCACCCACAGCATCGCCGTCCGTGCCCGGGCTGCCGCGGCAGCCGCACCTGCTGAGCGCCTCGGTCGTCGCCGAGGGCCTGCAGGTGCACATCGACCACGGTTTGCACGCGCAGGAGATTGCGCCCCGTCAGGCCCACCACGGCCCGAACGCGCTGCCCGAGGGCCGACCCGTGCGTCTGTGGCGACGCCTGCTGGAGGCGTTCAGTGACTTCATGATCCTGGCGCTGCTGGCCGCTGCAGCCGTGGCCTGGGTGATGGGCGAGCACGCCGACACGGTGGTGATCCTGGTGATCGTGCTGCTCAACGCCGGCATCAGCCTGCTGCAGCAGCACCGTGCCGACCGCGCACTGGCGGCGCTGCGCAGCCTGGCGACGCCGATGGCCACCGTGCGGCGCGACGGGCGCACCCAGCCCGTCGCAGCCCAGGAGCTGGTGCCCGGCGACGTCGTGCTGATCGAGGCCGGCGACCTCGTGCCCGCCGACCTGCGCCTGCACGCAGCGGCGCAGCTGCGCGTGGACGAAGCCGCCCTGACCGGCGAGTCGGTGCCGGTGGACAAGCACTGCGCAACGCTGGAAGCGCTCGGCGACGGCGAGCACGCGGTGGGCGACCGGCTGAATCTCGCCTTTCGCGGCACGCTGGTCACCCACGGCCGCGCGGAAGGCCTGGTGGTCGCCACCGGCGCAGCCACCCAGCTCGGCCAGGTGGCGGCCCTGCTCGACGACCAGACCTCGCGCAGCACGCCGCTGCAGCGCCGGCTGGAGAACTTCGGCCAACGGCTGTCGCTGGTGGTGCTGGCGATCTGCGCGCTGGTCTTCGCGATCGGCCTGCTGCGCGGCGAGCCCCCGCTGCTGATGGCGCTGACGGCGATCTCGCTGGCCGTGGCCGCGATTCCCGAGGCACTGCCCGCCGTCGTTGCAGTGCTGCTGGCGCTGGGCGCGCGGCGCATGGCGCTGGCCAACGCGCTGGTCAAGCGCCTGCCCGCGGTCGAGGCGCTGGGCTCGGTCAGCACGATCTGCTCGGACAAGACCGGCACCCTCACGCTCAACCGCATGCAGGTCGCCGAGGTCTGTGCATCGCTGACCCCATCCGTCGCCCGGGGGGACGGCGCCGCCGCCGCGCTGTGGCGCGCCGTTGCGCTGTGCAATGACGCCCGGCCAGCCGAAGACAGGTCGGCAGCGGCTGCGACCGTCACCGCCTGGGCCGGCGACCCGACGGAGACCGCCCTGATGGCGGCGGCGGCCGGCACCGGCCAGGTGGCGGTGAGTGCGCTGCAGGCCCAGCTGGCGCGCCGGCACGAATGGCCCTTCGACGCCGATCGCAAGCGCATGAGCACGTTGCACCGACTGCCACCAGGCGAAGGCTGGCTGCTGCTGAGCAAAGGGGCCCCGGAGGGGCTGCTGCCACGCTGCGTCGCCTTTCCGGAGGGCCATGCCGCGAGCCCAGCCGATGCCCAGGCTGCCTGGCTGGCCCAGGCCCAGGCGCTGGCCGAGCGCGGGCTGCGCGTGCTGGCCTTCGCGCAGCGGCGCTGGCCGGACGATGCAGGAGCCCAATCCCTCACCGCGCAGGATGCCAATGCGGTCGAGCGCGAGCTCGAACTGCTCGGCCTGATCGGCCTCATCGACCCGCCCCGACCCGAGGCCGCCGAGGCTGTGGCCGAGTGCCGCCGCGCCGGCATCACCCCGGTGATGATCACCGGCGACCACCCCGCCACCGCGCAGGCCATCGCGCGCCAGCTGGGCATCGTCGATGCGAGCGCGGCGAGCCGGGTGATCACCGGTGTGGAGCTCGCCCGCCTGAGCGATGCGCAACTCACCGAACTGGCGCCGCGCTGCAGCGTCTACGCCCGGGTCGATCCGGCCCAGAAGGTGCGCATCGTGCGCGCGCTGCAGGCCGGTGGCGCCTACGTGGCGATGACCGGCGACGGCGTCAACGACGCCCCGGCGCTGCGTGGCGCCGACATCGGCGTCGCCATGGGTCTGAATGGCACCGATGTGGCCCGCGAGGCCGCCTCGCTGGTGCTGCTGGACGACCGCTTCGCCACCATCGTCGCGGCGGTGCGCGAAGGCCGGCGCATCTTCGACAACATCCGCAAGTTCGTGCGCTACGCGCTGACGGGCAATTCGGGCGAGATCTGGCTGCTCTTCCTCTCCCCGCTGTTGGGCATGCCGCTGGCGCTGCTGCCGATCCACATCCTCTGGGTCAACCTGGTCACCGATGGACTGCCCGGTCTGGCGCTCGCCGCCGAGCCAGCCGAACCTGGCGTGATGCGCCGGCCACCGCGCGCGCCGCAGGAAACGCTGTTTGCGCGCGGGCTGGGCTGGCACGCGCTGTGGGTCGGTGCGCTGATGGGAGCGTTCTGTCTGGCGCTGCAGGCCTGGGCGATGGCCAGCGGGCACGCCGCCTGGCAGACGATGGTCTTCACCGCGATCACGCTGGCCCAGATGGGCCATGTGCTCGTGATCCGCTCCGAAACCGTGCCGCTGTGGCGCCTGGGGCTGCGCAGCAACCCGGCCGTCACCGCCGCGGTGGGCCTGACGCTGGCGCTGCAGCTCGCGGTGATCTACCTGCCACCGCTGCAGCGGCTGTTCCACACCCAGGCGCTCAGCGCCGCGGAGCTGGCGCTGTCGTGCAGCGCCGCGCTGGTCGTGATGCTGGCGGTGGAGGTGGAAAAGCGCTGGCGCTGCGGCCGCGCCCAATAAGAAAGCCCGCCGCGGCGCCGGGCCGGTGGCGGCCCTGGATCGGGTCGACGACCGGCAGCGGCTTGCCGCATCGGTCGTCGCCGCATCACTTGGCGTACTGCTTGATCAGTGCGCGGGCTTCCTCGAACAGCTTCTTGCCGTCGTGGCCCTTGGCGGTCACGGTCTTGATCCACTCGTCGTCGATCTGCTCGGTCACCTTGACCCAGCGCTGGTACTCGGCCTGGTCGATGAAGGTGATCTTCTGGCCGGCGTCGCGGGCAATCTTCTGGTGCGGCACGACGATCGCGTCGAAGGCCGACTCGCCCGCCCAGGCGGAGGTCGCCAGGCCGGAGTTGTCGTCGATCACCTTCTTCAGATCGGCCGGCAGGCTGTCGTACTTGGCCTGGTTCATCGCGAAGGCGAAGATCGTGTTGGCCATGCGCGGCATGCCGGGAGCGGTGTCCAGCGCGTACTTGGCGATCTCCTGCAGCTTGATCGAGGGAGCGCCTTCCCAGGGCACGCTGGCACCGTCGATCACGCCCTTGGACAGCGATTCGGGCACCGAAGGCAGCGGCATCTGCACCGGGGTGGCGCCCATGGCGGCGATCATCTGCGAGTTGATGCGGGTGGCCGCACGGATCTTCAGACCCTTGAGCTCTTCGAGCTTGGTGACGTTCTTGTCGCGGAAGTGGAACAGGGTGCCGTCGTGCACGTGGTTGAAGATCAGCTTGACGCCCTTGAACTCATCCAGCGCGTACTTCTGGATGTAGGTGTACAGCGCCTGGCTGCTGCCCTTCGAGGTCGTCGTCATGAACGGCAGCTCGAAGACTTCGGACTTCGGGTAGCGGCCGGCCGCGTAGGTCGGCACGGCCCAGACGATGTCGGCCACGCCGTCGCGCGCCTGGTCCATCAGCTGCGCGGGCGTTCCGCCCAGCTGCAGCGAGGGGTAGATCTGGCACTTCAGGCGATCCTTCGACTCCTTCTGGATCTTGTCGCACCAGGGCTGGATCAGCTTGACCTGCGAGCTCGAGGTGCTCGGCAGGAAGTGGTGCACCTTCAGCGTGATCTGATCTGCTGGGCCTGCGCGCCGCAGGCGGCCATCACCAGCGCCGCGGTGGCGGCCAGCTTGAAAGAAATCCGCAACGTCATCGTGTCTCCAGTACCAATGTGGGGTCAATGACCCATTTTCGAACAACCTGTGAGCCGCCGGCGGTCGGCAAACCCTGTCAACCGCCCGGTACGGCCCATCAACCGAAAGACCTGACCAGCACCAGCGAAATGCTCGGAAAGAACACCAGCGCCACGATGCGAACCAAGTCGGACAGCAGGAAGGGCACCACCCCCTTGAACGTGTCGGTCAGCGGCACGTCCTTGGCCAGGCGGTTGATGATGTACACATTCATCCCCACCGGCGGGTGGACCAGGCCGATCTCGACCACCATCAGCGCCAGGATGCCGAACCAGATCGACTTGTCGGTCGGGTTCATGCCCCAGAAGTCCAGGCCCATGATCATCGGGTAGAAGATGGGGATGGTCAGCAGGATCATCGCCAACGAGTCCATCACACAGCCGAGGAAGATGTAGATCACCAGGATCATCGTCAGCACCAGCAGCGCCGGCAGGCCGCTGCCCTTGACCCAGGTGGCCAGCTCGGCGGGCATCTGCGACAGTGCCAGCGCGGTGTTGAGCATGTCCGCACCGATCAGCACCAGGAAGATCATCGCGGTGGCCTGGGCCGTGCCCAGCGCGCTGTCCATCAGGCCCTTCATGCGCATGCCGCCGGTCACGAAGGCGAGGATGCCGCAGGCCGCCGCGCCGATGGCGGCCGCTTCGGTCGGGTTGGCCCAGCCGTCGTAGATGCCGACGATCACCACCACGAACACCAGCAGCACCGGCACCACCTCGATCAGCGACTTCATCCGCACCGACCAGGGCGCACGCTCGGCCGCCGGGCCGATGTGCGGCTTCCAGGCCACCAGCAGCTGGATCACGACCATATAGCCGACCATCGCGATGATGCCGGGCAGCACCGCCGCCATGAACAGCTTGCCGATCGACTCCTGCGTCAGGATCGCGTAGATCACCAGCGGCACCGACGGCGGGATCATGATGCCCAGCGTGCCGCCCGCGGCCAGCGCACCGGTGGCCAGGCTGCCGGCATAGCCGTGGCGCTTGAGTTCGGGCAGGGCCACCTGGCCCATCGTCGCGGCGGTGGCCAGCGACGAGCCGCAGATCGCGCCGAAGCCGGCGCAGGCACCCACCGCGGCCATCGCGATGCCGCCGCGGCGATGCCCCATGAAGGCGCTGACGAAACGGAACAGGCTGCGGCTCAGGCCACCGTGGGTGGCGAACTGGCCCATCAGCATGAACAGCGGCAGCACCGCCAGGTCGTAGTTCGACAGGCGCGCATAGGCACTGCTCTTGAGGGTGTTGAGCAGACCGGCCGTCTCCCCGCCGTTGAGGTAGACGTAGCCGCCCGCGCCGGCGATGAACATCGAGATGCCGATGGGCACCCGCAGCACCAGCATCACCATCAGGAACAGGAAGATGAAGCCGCCAATGGCAATGCCGCTCATTTCGCCGACCCCTTGCCCACCCGAGTGGCGAAGTGGAAACACATGTAGAAACCAGCCGCCGCCAGCAATGCGAAGCCCGGAACCATCAGCACCTGCGCCACCCAGATCGGCCAGCCCAGGATCGCGGACGTCTCGCCGTATTCCTTCAGGTTCATCGCCCCGACCCAGGTGCGCCAGGTGATCAGCGCGCCGAACAGGCCCACGAGCAGCGAACCCACCGCATCCAGCAGCGCCACCGAGCGCGCCGACAGCTTCTGGGTGAAGAAGTCCACCTTCACGTCGTTGCGCGTCATGTGGCAGTAGGCAAAGAAGGCCGCAGCCCCGACGGCCGAACCCATCTGCATCAGCTCCAGATCGCCAGGCACCGGGGTGGAAGCCACCTTGCGCCCGACAATCGAGACAATCGACATGTTCACCAGCGCGACGAAGACCAGGCCTCCGAGCACCGAACACAGCTTGCACAGCCAGACCAGCACGCGACCCGCGGGGCCAAAGCCGGCAAAGGCATCGCCGGGTGCATCCGGCATCGGTTCCTGCATGTTGTCTCCTCGTTACGAATCCGCCGGGAAAAACCCGCGACTCCGGGTCTGGAAGAAGCCCTCCCGCGGCCCGCGGGCGGCGGACTTCAACTGGGCGGCGCGAGTGTATCGACGCCCATCAATGCCGCCCAGGCAATCTCAGACCTACCAGATATGCCTTTTGAGCATTGCTCGACCAATGCGGAATCGGCGTGAACGTGCCGCCGCCGCACCGCAAACTTCTCGTGGTCTGGCCGCGAACTCGGCCGATCGCCCCGGCGCTCCGGCTCAGGCCGACTGCTGGCAGTCCTCGCCGATCTGGGCGGCCGCGCGGCGCAGCTCGTCGACGGTGTAGCCCTCCTTCAGCAGAGCCATGCGCAGCCAGTCGGGCTGGCCGCCGACACCGTCCCAGGTCATGCCGGTGATCGGGTGACGGTAGCGCACCTGAGCCGGCCCAGGCGGCGGGGCAAACACGGGTTTTCCGCGCAATTCATGCGGCTGGATCTGCCAGAACTCCATCAACTTGAGGATCTTGCGGATCGCAACCTGCTTTTCGGGATCTTCATCCAACGATGTGTCTGGGTATCTCATCGCGTCTGCAATGGGCTGACAACGGGCCCCCAAACGGGAGCGAACAAGGCAGTTGATCGGCTGCAGCGAGCAGCCACTATAAGACCGGTTTCAATTCCGAGTCGTCCGGGAAGACGTGCATGACCTGTGCCGTTGCATCCGCGCTGCGGGGTCGAAC
Source organism: Burkholderiaceae bacterium (assembly GCA_035331205.1). Lineage (GTDB taxonomy): Bacteria > Pseudomonadota > Gammaproteobacteria > Burkholderiales > Burkholderiaceae_C > Sphaerotilus. Next base: position 11,712 of record DAOLLE010000002.1, on the reverse strand, counting down.
CGCAGCCCCCACACAACATCGCGGCGCCGCAAAGCAAGTGCAGCAGGCCAGGTTTTCGATGGCCGTCGCCGGCCCACGGCGCCAGTGCCCTACAATCCACGCTGACGGGCCTCCCCGCATGGGGGCGCGGCCAACCGGGTCAGGTCGGGAACGAAGCAGCCCTAACCGTTTGCCTTCAGTGCCGGGGTTCAGGCTCGTCACCTTCTTCTTTCTGGCATGTCCCTCGGCGCCGACTCGTGTTGCGGCGCGGGTTCTACGGGCATCCCGGTCACCTGCGTTGCAGTATGGGCCACCGGTAGCGTCGAGCGCTCCACGGCTGCACGCAAGTCCACAGCGGTCACATCCAGCACCCGGGCATAGCGCTGCGCCACCGAGTCGAAGGCCTGCGCCGTGCGGGGCGTGCGCGAAAGCCAGATGTCCATCGCCTCGTGCGCACAGCTGGCCACGGTGCGCAACCAGCCCGAGACGCGTTCCGGCGTACGCACGATCTGGTCACGCTCGATCGGCCAAGCCATCAGCTCAATCTCGGAACCCAGGCCCCACTGGCGCAGCAGTGCGCGGCTGAGTGCGGGCAATTCTGCGCCAAGCACCGATCGCGCCGCGGTCTGCTCGTCCAGCCCGGGCAGGATCTGCCGGGCATCCCCCTGGCCCATCATCACCGGCCGCATCAGCTGCTCGACCTGACTGGCGGCGTCCGGAAAATGGCAAGCCGCCAGCAGCCGACCAAGCTGCTGCAGCAGCACAGCCAGCTTGACCTCGTCGGGCGGCAGTCCCGGTGGGGCCAGCCACACCGCAACGCGGGCAGCCTGACGGCCCACGTGGACGCCGCGCTCCAGGCGCCGGGCCTGGTCCGGCCCGAGCCGGCCCGGCCAGGCTCGCAGCGAAGCGGCCGAGCGCCGTACCCCCTGCAGCCCCAGGAGCAGCATCGCCTGGCGCAGGCTGCCAATCGGCTCCGCGCGCCGATGGGCGGCCGAATTGATCAGGCGCAGCAGTTCGAGTGCCAGCGCCGGGTCGTCGAGCACGGTGTCGACCAGCTCGGTCAGTGGGCGGGACTCCATGCGCACCAGCGTGGCCACGCGGCTGGCCAGGCCGGGCAGTGCCGGCAGATGGCCGACGCTGCGAATGCGCGCCAGCATCACCGCGCTCGCGCTGCTGCGCCCCTCTCCGGCGTGCTGACGCCAACCGTCCAGCGCCCGGGCCAGGCTGCGGGCATCGGCATAGCGGCGCAGGGGTGCGAGCGACAGGGCCCGCTCGAGCACGGGCCCGAGTCCGTCGGGCACTGCCGTCCGGGCGGGTGCGGTCGACTGCGCCGTCGCCTCGGCCGCATCTGCAGGCAGGCCCTGTTCGAGCCGCCACAGCGCATCGGGCACGTCGACGGCATCGACCGCCGTGCGGCCATCGAGCAGGGTCTTCAGCAGCCAGCCGACGGCGAGCACATCGCGCGCTGCGGCCGCGCGGCGCTGCGTGGCCTGGGCGGCATCGCCAGCACTGCCCGCATCGACGATCGCGAAGCCCCAGGGCCGCACGCGTCCCTGGCGGTCGACCAGCAGGCTGTGCAGGCCGATGTCGCCGTGCACCACCCCCGCGTCGTGTGCGGCTGCCAAGGCCTCCAGCGCGTCGATGCACCAGCCGACCACCTCCAGCGGCGCGGGGGGCCCGCTGCGCGGGTCCAATCGATCCTGAAGGGTTTGGACCCCCTGGCGCAATTCGCAGGCCACAAAGATCCAACCGCCGAACTGCCCCACCTCGGTGGCCGGCTGAAGGCGCGGATGCTCGACCCGGGCAGCCTGGCGCGCGGCGTCGAGTGCGCGACACAACGTTGGAGGATCGACCTCGCGCGGCCGACGCGGCAGCATCAACAGCGTCTCGCTGCGGCTGCGCAGGTCCTCGGCCAGCCAGGCCATGGTTGCCGAGCTGCGCCCAAGCGGGCGCTTCAGGCCGAAATGCCCGAAGCGGCGCCGAACGGCCGCGCTCGCCACAGCCGGCGCCGGGTTCGGTGCGGGAGCCGGCGCGATCAGGTCCACGACATTGAGGCTTGGTGAAGGGAGGGAAAGCAAACGCAAGGATTGCTGCGACAGACCACGCACTGCAGCGCCCGAGCAGGCCCGCGCCGGATCGGCAGAGGCCGATTGCGGTGCGCTGCAGGTCGCTGCAGCGATTCGACCGCAAGCTCGCGGCGGGTAAGAACTGAACAGGCCTGTGAACCGGTCCTGTTTTGGGCGTGGATTTCGACACGGCCCGGCGCCGCCTGGCGTGCACCCGTCCAACGATCGGCGACGGACGCAGCACCAATGCCGCGCGCCATCCGATCAGCGCCCCACCCATTCAGGCCGGAGCGGCAGATCCCGCGGCACAACAGGCAGGGCCGGCTTCATGCCAGAATTCGCACCAGCGTGGTCTTGCCCCTCGCGGCCACATTCAGCCAACCACGGAACACCCCATGAGCAGCGATCTCATCAAACACGTTTCGGATGCCTCGTTCGAATCGGATGTCATCCAATCGGACAAACCGGTTCTGGTCGATTACTGGGCCGAATGGTGCGGCCCCTGCAAGATGATTGCGCCGCTGCTGGACGCCGTGGCCGGCGAATTCGACGGCCAATTGCAGGTCGCCAAGATGAACGTCGACGAGAACCGAACCGTGCCGGCACAGTTCGGCATCCGCGGCATTCCGACGCTGATGATCTTCAAGGGCGGCGAGCTCGCGGCCACCAAGGTCGGTGCGCTGAGCAAGGTGCAGTTGACCGACTTCATCAAGGCGAACCTATAATTCGCCCGGCGTCGGTGGCGTGCATTGCCTGCGCCACCGATCCCGACGAATGCCACTGCGCGCGAGGTATGAAGTCCTCGCTCTGGCGCGCAGCGTCGGCCCCCACCCTCCCCGCACCTTTTCCTCCGGCCTGTCCATGCGGCCTGCTTCGGCAGTGATGCAACGACGGGGTCGGTTCTGGATGGCGGGCAGGCACGGGGGCCGAACCCCTTCGGCCTGTCCGGCTGGCACCGGCAAGGCCTGATTTCAGGGCCCGACCCTATGCATCTTTCCGAACTCAAGGCCCAACACATCTCGGCGCTGGTCAAGATGGCCGAGACGCTTGAGATCGAGAACGCCAGCCGCCTGCGCAAGCAGGAGCTGATGTTCGCGATCATGAAGAAGCGCGCCCGTCAGGGCGAGCAGATCTTCGGCGACGGCGTCCTCGAGGTGCTGCCGGACGGCTTCGGCTTCCTGCGTGCGCTGGACACCAGCTTCCTGGCCAGCACCGACGACATCTACCTTTCGCCCAGCCAGATCCGTCGGTTCAATCTGCACACCGGCGACATGATCGAAGGCGAGGTGCGCGTGCCGAAAGACGGCGAGCGCTACTTCGCGCTGGTGAAGGTCGACCGCGTGAACGACCTGACGCCGGAGGAGAACAAGAACAAGATCATGTTCGAGAACCTGACACCGCTCTTCCCGAAAGAGCAGTTCAAGCTCGAACGCGAGATCCGCAACGACGAGAACATCACCAGCCGCATCATCGACCTGATCGCGCCGATCGGCAAAGGCCAGCGCGCGCTGCTGGTCGCGCCGCCCAAGAGCGGCAAGACGGTGATGATGCAGCACCTGGCGCATGCGATCGTGGCCAACCACCCGGACGTGCACCTGATCGTGCTGCTGGTGGACGAACGCCCCGAGGAAGTGACCGAAATGCTGCGCACGGTGCGCGGCGAGGTCATCAGCTCCACCTTCGACGAGCCGGCTGCCCGCCACGTGCAGGTCGCCGAGATGGTGATCGAGCGTGCCAAACGCCTGGTCGAGCTGAAGAAAGACGTGGTGATCCTGCTGGACTCGATCACCCGCCTGGCGCGCGCCTACAACAACGTGCTGCCCAGCTCCGGCAAGGTGCTGACCGGCGGTGTGGACGCCAATGCGCTGCAGCGCCCGAAGCGCTTCTTCGGCGCGGCGCGCAACATCGAGGAAGGTGGCTCGCTCACCATCATCGGCACCGCGCTGATCGACACCGGCTCCAAGATGGACGAGGTGATCTACGAGGAGTTCAAGGGCACCGGCAACAGCGAAATCCACCTGGATCGCCGCATGGCCGAGAAGCGCGTCTATCCCTCGATCCTGCTGAACAAGTCGGGCACCCGCCGCGAAGAGCTGCTGCTCAAGCCGGAGATCCTCCAGAAGACCTGGATCTTGCGCAAGCTGCTCTACCCGATGGACGAGATCGAGGCGATGGAGTTCATCCTCGACAAGATGAAGGCCACCAAGGGCAACATCGAGTTCTTCGACTTGATGCGCCGAGGGGGCTGAGTCAGGACACGAAACAGTCCTCAGGACTGTTTCGCGCCTGACGAAGCGGCGAGGCTTGCAAGCCTCGCCGTGGGTGAGCCGGTGTGGTGAACGCGCCGGCTCTCGACACGTTATAATCCGCGTTTTTCCGCTGTCGGAAAGTGTCTTCGCACAGGGCGAAGGTGGCTCCCGGCACACAGCGAGGCAGCCATGAAAGAAGGCATCCACCCGAACTACCGCGACATGTGTTTCGTGGACCTGTCCAACGGTTTCAAGTTCGTGACCCGCTCCTGCGCGTCGACGAAGGAAACCATCAAGATGGACGACGGCCGCGAACTGCCGCTGTACAAGCTGGAAACCACCAGCGAGACGCACCCGTTCTACACCGGCCAGCAAAAGAGCGTGGACAGCCTGGGCGGTCGCGTCGAGAAGTTCCGCAACAAGTTCAAGGTCGGCATCAAGAAGTGATGCCCCGGATGGGCCAAGGCCGCGTGCCGCCCACCCGACGCAAAGGCAGCTTCGGCTGCCTTTTTTCTTGATGGCCGGCGCTCAGACCGGTCAAACCGCGTTCAGCCTGTGATCAGCCCGTGAACCGCCCCTCGACGGCCTCCGCCTCCCTGCCCAACCCGGCGCTGGTGTCGCGCCAGGCCGCCCAGCGTCTGCCGCGCTGGGTGCTGCTGCTGTTCTGTGCCGCCTACGTGCTGCCGGGTGTCTTCGGCCGCGAGCCCTGGAAGAACGCCGACCTCACCGCGATGGGTTACATGCTCGCGCTGGCGCGGGGCGAATCGAGCTGGCTGGCACCGACGCTGGTGGGCGTGCCGGCCGAGGGCGGGCTGCTGCCCTACTGGATCGGCTCGGTGAGCATCCAGCTGCTGGGCGGCTGGCTGGGCCCGGCGCTGGCGGCTCGGCTGCCCTTTGCGCTGCTGCTGACGGCCACGCTGGCGCTGCTCTGGTACGCCACCTACCACCTGGCGCGCAGCGACAAGGCCCAGCCGTTGGCCTTCGCCTTCGGTGGCGAGGCCTCGCCGATCGACTACGCCCGCACACTGGCCGACGCGGCCCTGCTGGCGCTGATCGCCAGCCTCGGCCTGTTGCAGCTCGGCCACGAGACCACGCCCGAGCTGGTGCAGCTCGCCGCCACGGTGCTCTTCCTCTACGGACTGGCTGCGGCGCCCTACCGCCCCTGGGCCGCCCCGCTGGCGGTGCTCGCCGCCCTGGCCGCCCTGGCGATCAGCGGCGCTCCGGCGATGGGCTCGATGTTCGGCGCCGTCGCGCTGGCGCTGTGCCTGCGCAGCGACGACGCCGGGCGGCGACGCTTCTCCGGCTGGGTCGCGCTGGCCACGCTGGCAGCGGCCGGGCTGTCGGCGCTGGTGAACGCCTGGACCTGGCGGCTCGCCCCAGGCGCCCCCGATCTGGGGCTACTGCGCCTGCTGGCCTGGTTCACCTGGCCGGTCTGGCCACTGGCCGCCTGGACGCTGTGGCAATGGCGCCGCCAGCTCGGGCATGGCCACATCGCCCTGCCGCTGGGCATCGCCACCACCGGCGTGCTCAGCTGCATCGCAATGGGCGGCAACGACCGCGCGCTGATGCTCGCGCTGCCGGGCCTGGCGGTGCTGGGCGCTTTCGCGTTGCCGACGCTCGAGCGCAGCGTCAGCGCCGCGATCGACTGGTTCTCGGTGTTCTTCTTCACCGCCGCCGGGCTCATCGTCTGGGTGATGTACCTGTCGGTCCACGCCGGCATGCCCGCCCAGCCGGCCATCAACGTCAGCCGGCTGCTGCCGGGGTTTCGGGCCCAGTTCAATGGCTGGGAGCTGGCGATCGCGCTGGCCGGTACGCTGGCCTGGGCCTGGCTGGTGCGCTGGCGCACCGGCCACCACCGCCACGCGCTGTGGAAGAGCCTGATCCTGCCGGCCGGGGGCGTGGCCTGGGGCTGGCTGCTGACCATGACGCTGTGGCTGCCGATCCTCGACTACGCCCGCAGTGCCCGCCCGATGGTGCGCCAGCTCGCCCGCGCCCTGCCCGAAGGCCAGTGCCTGATCGCAGCGAATGCGGGACGCGCCCAGCTGGCCGCTCTGTACGTGCACGGCGCCTGGCGCCTGACCACCGACATGGACGCCCCCGGCTGCCGCTGGATGGTGGTGCACCACAGCCGCCGGTTGCCGCCGCTGACCGAGGTGAACGGCCGCCCGCTCACCAAGGGCTGGACCTTCGTGCGCGAGGTCGAGCGCAAGGCCGAGCGCAACGAGACGCTGCTGATCTACCGCCGCGGCTGAGCGCCCGGTCTGGCGCAGCGGGTCACGCCGATGGTCGGGCCAGCCAGCGTCCGTACCGCGCAATCCACCCCAGGGCCACCACAGACCAGGCCGAGCCCGCCGCGATCAACCAGCCCTGGGAAGCGACCGTGGGCCACAGCGCTGCCGCCACGCGGGACGCGGCGGCCACCTGCAGCGCGATGTACAGCACGATCACCCATCGGTCGACGGCGCGGGACCGGCCAGCCTGGGTGACGGTGACCCGCGTGACCATGGCCACCATCGTGCCGCCCAGGTAGCCAATGGACAGCGCGTGGACCGCGGCGATGTCGATCTGGCCGCCGACGGTCGGCGACCATCCGGGCCACGAGGCGGTGGTCAGCAGAATCAGCGCGACGACCCACCAGAGCAGCGCCACGAAGAACATGCGCATCAGCGCGAATCGCAATGGCGGCGTGCCGACCCAACGCAAGGTCAGCAGCGCACTGACGACGCAGACCACGGCCAGGTGCGCGACCGCCAGGGTCCGAAGCAGGGCGCCCGGCGGCTCGACCAGCGCCCACAGCCCGAGCGCGCCCTGGAGCACCGGCACGGAAAGCAGCAGCCAGAGCCACCCGTTCGGCCACCGCTGCTCCAGCCAGGGCCATAACCCGTCACCGAAGAAGGGCAGCATGCGGTGCGACGCCGCGACGAACACGGTGACCGGCCCCCACCAGAGGCCCGCCCGGGCGAGGGCCGGCAGCCACGCCGTGCGACCGGTCAGCAGGACGGCCGCCGCGCCCGCCGAACAGACCGCCATCGCGCCGAGCGCGGCGGCCATGACCAGCACGTGGGTCCGGTCGGGCCGCTGGCCGCGTCCGATGAGCTGGACCACCCGTCGTCCGAGGAGGATCAGGCCAATGGCCGCCAAGGCGAGGCCGGCGGCCATCCAGCGTTCGTCCAGCGCGGCACCGATCGGCACCGCCAGCCACCCCAGGCTGAAGGCCGCGACCCCGTGGCGCAAGGTCCGGGCGTCGACCGGGGGCGCTTGCAGCCACTTCGGGCCCGCCGTGAGCAGGAAGCCGGCGATGAACAGCGGCATGAACCCCAGCGCGAACCACAGGGCGTGAACGGTCGACGCGGGCACTCGGGCGACCGAAACCAGGCCGGCGAGGACGCCGACCCACCACGCCGCAGCGAGCAGCCATTGCACGGCGGCCCAGAAGAAGCACAGGCGATGGGGCGAAGACATCAGCGCGGATCCGCCCCTGGCCGCCGAGGTCACGAATCGCCCTCATGCAGCCGCGGCGCCGGAAAGACGAGCCGGAAGCTCGAGCCTCGGCCCGGCTCGCTGTCGATTTCCAACGTCGCGCCGTGGCGCTGCGCCACGTGCTTGACGATCGACAGCCCCAGCCCGGTGCCGCCCGTCTCGCGCGAGCGGCTGCCGTCGACGCGGTAGAAGCGCTCGGTCAGGCGCGGCAGGTGCTCGCGGGCGATGCCGATGCCGCTGTCGCGCACCTCGTAGACGCCCTCCCCGTTCGGCCGCAGCGCCCAGGTCACCGAGATGCGCCCGCCCTCCGGGGTGTAGCGCACCGCGTTGCTGGCCAGGTTGGTCATCGCCGACAGCAGCTCGCCCTGGCTGCCGCCCAGCTGGATGGCGGCGATCGCGTCGGCCTGCGGGAAGGCCAGCTCATGGCGCCCCTTGGACAGGCCGCGCACCTCGCTCTCCACCTGCGCCAGCAGCTCGCTCAGGGGGACCCAGTGGTCGGCGGTCGGGCGCGGGCTGCCCTCGAGCTGGGCCAGCGTCAGCAGGTCCGCCACCAGCGATTGCATGCGCCGGGTCTGCTGTGTCATCAGGCCGAGCACACGCTGACGCTCCGGCTCGGTCAGGGGCAGGCTGGCCATCGTCTCGACAAAGCCGGCCAGCACGGTCAGCGGCGTGCGGATCTCGTGCGACACATTGGCCACGAAGTCGCGGCGCATCGCCTCCGAGCGCTGCCGCTCGGTCACGTCCTGCGACACCACCAGCCTGAGCCCGTCGCCGTAGGCACGCGTGGCCACGGTCAGGCTGATGCCGGCCGGGTAGACCGACAGGATCACCGGCTCGGCGCGATCGGGCCCTTGCAGCAGCTCGACGAAGGCGGGCATGCGCACGAGGTTGGTCACGCGCTGGCCACGGTCACGCTCCGGGTCCAGCCCGAAATGGTCGGCCGCCACCGGGTTGCACCAGCTGATGTGCCCCTCGGCATCGAGCAGCAGCACGCCGTTGGGCGACACCTCGATGGCCGACAGGAAGTCGGTCAGCCGTCGCTGCTCGGCGGCCAAGGCCTTGTCGCGCTGCACCAGTGCGCGCTCGATGCGGTAGGCCAGCTCACCCCAGGCCGAGCGAAAGCGTGGCGCGCCGGTGGATTCGCCACTGCGCAGCCACTCCATCACCCGGTGCCCGTAGCGGCCGTCGCGCAGCCCCGCGAGCGCCACGCCGACGGCCGCGCCGATCCAGGCGCTCCAGGTGTGCGTTTGCTGCGTCCACAGGCCCACGAGGTGGCCCGCCACGGCGCCCAGCGCCATCAGCACGAGGCTCCAGGCCGTGCGCCCCACGATGAAATCCATCCGTTCGCCTTCAGCGTTCTGGGCAGGAAATGCCCAGGCCGCACCGCAGCGGGCGGCACGGCCTCGATCGGTCGGTGGCCCGAGGCCCTCAGGCCACCATCGCGCCCGGCTGGGCCAGGCGGTAGCCGGCGCCGCGCACCGTCTCGATCATCGTGGCGCAGTCCACCGGCGCGAGCGCTTCGCGCAGGCGCTTGACGTGCACGTCGACGGTGCGCTCCTCGATGAAGACGTGGTCGCCCCAGACCCGGTCCAGCAGCTGCGAGCGGCTGTGCACCCGCTCCGGGTGCGTCATGAAGAAGTGCAGCAGGCGAAACTCGGTGGGCCCCACGCGCACCTCGGTGCCGTGCTTGGACACGCGGTGCGTGCCCGGGTCCAGGCGCAGCCCGCCGATCTCGACGGCCGCATCCAACGCCTGCGGCGCACGGCGGCGCAGCACCGAGCGGATGCGCGCCAGCAACTCGCCGATGGCGAAGGGCTTGGTCAGGTAATCGTCCGCGCCGGCGTCCAGGCCACCGATCTTGTCGCTCTCATCGGCCCGGGCGGTGAGCATGATGATCGGCAGGTCGCGCGTGCGGGTGGCGGCGCGCCACTGCCGGGCCAGTGCGACACCGGACTGCCCCGGCAGCATCCAGTCCAGCAGGACCAGGTCCGGCAGCACCGCGTCGATCGCGACCTGGGCCTGTTCGGCGGTGGCGGCCAGCACCACCTCGAAGCCGGCGTGGCGCAGGTTCATCGAGATCAGCTCGGCAATCGCCGATTCGTCTTCGACGACCAGGATGGAACTCATCGTTGGGTTTCCCGTTTCGAAGCAGGGCGGACGGCTGGGCAGCGCCGCGTCACTTGAGCGCCGACTCGATCACCTCGAGCGGGTTGTGCCGCACGTCCGTGCCCTTGACGACGTAGATGATCTGCTCGGCCAGGTTCTTGGCGTGGTCGCCCACCCGCTCGATGGCCTTGGCGACGAAGACCAGGTCGATCGACGCGGAGATCGTGCGCGGGTCTTCCATCATGTAGGTGATGAGCTTGCGCAGCAGGCCCTCGAACTCGGCGTCGATTTCGTTGTCCTGCTTGATCACCTGCAGCGCCTGGGTGACATCCAGTCGGGCAAAGGCGTCCAGCGCCTTGCGCAGCAGCGTAGTGGCCAGGCCGGCCTCGAAGGACACATCCGACACCGGCAGGCGCATGCGGCTGGACACGCCCGTGCTGACCAGGTGCTGCACCGTGCGGGCGATGCGGGCGGCCTCGTCGCCGACGCGCTCGAGGTTGCCGGTGGTCTTGGAGATCGCGATCAGCAGGCGCAGGTCGCGCGCGGTGGGCTGGCGCCGGGCGATGATGCCCGACAGCTCGCGGTCGATGTCGACTTCGAGCTGGTTGACCCGCTCTTCGGTGGCCAGCACCTGGGCGGCGGCCTCGGTGCTGAAGTTGGCCAGCGCGTGGACCGCCTGGGCCACCTGCGCCTCGACCATGCCGCCCATCTCGAGCACACGGGTGGAGACGGCGCTGAGCTCGGCGTCGAACTGGCTGGAAAGGTGCTTTTCGGTCATGGCTGAATCCTTGTGTCTCTTGCGCTCTTTGCTGCCAAATCCACGGGTCCACGGGTCCACGGGTTCGCAGAGCTCACCCGCATCGGCAGGCGGGAATCAGTCCGCCGGGACTGATTCCTGTCCGGCCTCACCCAAATCGGCCCGTGATGTAGTCCTCGGTCTCGCGGCGCTTGGGCTTCATGAACAGCTCGCGCGTCGGGCCGAACTCGATCAGGTCGCCCAGGTACATGTAGGCGGTGTAGTCCGAGCAGCGCGCCGCCTGCTGCATGTTGTGCGTGACGATGAGCACGGTGTAGTCGGACTTGAGCTCGTCGATGAGCTCCTCGATCTTGCCGGTGGAAATCGGGTCGAGCGCCGAACAGGGCTCGTCGAGCAGCAGCACCTCGGGCTTGATCGCAATGCCGCGGGCGATGCACAGGCGCTGCTGCTGGCCGCCGGACAGCCCCGAGCCGCTCTGGCCGAGCTTGTCCTTCACCTCGTTCCACAGCGCGGCCTTCTTCAGCGCCCACTCGACGCGCTCGTCCATCTCGACCCGCGAGAGGCTCTCGAACAGCTTCACGCCGAAGGCGATGTTGTCGTAGATCGACATCGGGAAGGGCGTGGGCTTCTGGAACACCATGCCGATCTTGGCGCGGATCAGCGACACATCCAGGCCGCGATCCAGCACGTTCTGGCCGTCGACGACGATCTGGCCCTCCGCGCGCTGCTCGGGGTAGAGCTCGAACATGCGGTTGAAGGTGCGCAGCAGCGTGGACTTGCCGCAGCCAGAGGGCCCGATGAAGGCGGTGACCTTCTTGTCGGGGATCTCCATGTGGATGTTCTTGAGCGCGTGGAAGCGCCCATAGTAGAAGTTCAGGTCCTTGACGGAGATCTTGGCCGTGTCGGTCATCGGCCATTCGACTTTGGCATCCATGGGCAACCCTCGGAACTCAGTGTTTATTGCGGAAGGCCACGCGCGCGACGATGTTCAGCGCGAGCACGCCCAGCGTGATGAGGAAGACGCCCGCCCAGGCCAGCTGCTGCCAGTTCTCGTAGGGGCTCATCGCGAACTTGA
>DAOLLE010000001.1:0-26327 GCA_035331205.1 Burkholderiaceae bacterium | reverse complement strand
ACTTCTTCAAGTTCCTGCTGGCCACCGGGGTCCGGCGCAACGAGGGGCTGACGGCAAGGTTCAGCGCGATCGACTTCGCGCAGGGCACCTGGCGGCTGGAGCAGACCAAGAGTGGGCATGCCCGGGTGGTCTACCTGAACGCGGTGGCGCTGGCGGTGCTGCACGAGCAGCGGCAGGTGTCGCGCTGGGATTGGGTGTTCCCGCGGCGCGGCGGTGAGGTCGATGCGCACCTGGGCGATCCGAAGAAGGCCTTCCAGCGCGTGCTCAGGGACGCCGGGATCACGGGCATCGTGCTGCACAGCCTGCGGCACAGCTACGCGACGCTGCTGGCGCGGGATTTTCCGCTTCAGGTGGCGGCCCAGGCCCTGGGTCACCGGGGTGGGGGCAACGCGGTGACGGCACGCTACGCCCACGTGCAGGCCGGCCAGCTGCGCGAGGCAGTCAGCCGGGTGTCGGCAGCGATGCTGGAGGCTGCTGGCTGAGGTCAGGCTGGCTCAGGTGCCCCTGCCCGCGAGGGCAGGGGTGGCTGGGCTGGTTTTCTTCGGAGCACAGGGCGGGTGGTGTCAAAGAGGGGTCGGGGGTGTAAGGATGGGGGGTTTGACACCGTGCGGCTGGGCGACATGTGAATCCAGATCTGGAGAAGTCGCTGACGTTCATTGCCGAGGCAGCGATATCACGAGCGCACCTCTGATAGCAGTGACTCGAGCCGAGTCCTACTTCCGGCCCTGAGCTTCTGCAACCCAAGCGCTCGTGCCATTGCCACTACCGCAGCCTCTCCGCTCAGTCCGGACTTCTGACGAATATGGTGGGCCAGCGAGCGAAGCTCTTGGTCGCAGATCTCGTCTATGCCACGCGCGTTGTCATCGTCCGATGGCCAGCGGAAGTTCTGAGAGCCGCCGGGTGCTGCAGCAGCTAACCAGTAGAAGGTGCCAGCCTCGTCCTGGGTGGTGCGGAAGCGCCGGAGTGCGATGGCATCGACGCGGTCTTGGATGCGGCTGCCTGTGCGCTGGAAGCCATGCGCGCGTGCGATTCTCCGGCCCAGCACGGTATCCAGCACGGGGCCTTCGCGCTCAATGACCCACGCCACCATCTGTTCCAGGACGGCGTCATAGTCTGGCTCGTGGAAGCGATCAGCCGAAATCACGCCAGCAGGAACCGAATCGACCGGGTTGGACGGTGTGTAAACCAGGCGATCGTCGATAGGGGTTGCCGGGAGCGCGGGTGGTTTCACTGGCAGGGCAGCCGGGCGAGCATATGCGAGTTCACCTGCTTCAGTCTGGGCATCGGACTGCGCTCCCTGCACAAACAAATCACTTTGGTGCTTGGCCTGGGCAATAACCGCTGCGGCTGAGTTGATCGCATCCGCGTCGGGCGAGGGGTCCTCGCATGGCAGCTCGTCGTTGATCGCTGGCGGGGCCTGTTCTGCCAGGGCCGCCGCTGCGGCAGCCTCACGTTCCCTGTCCAGACGCAGGAGTTCGGTCAGTCGGAAGTGCACCTGCTCCAGCGTTCCGCCCGGATTCACCCACCAATCGGTGGACCAGATGCGCAGGATCTCCCAGCCGAGACCGCGCAGTACCTGCTCGCGCAGCTTGTCCCGGTCGCGCGCAGTCGCGCTGCGGTGGTAAGTCGCGCCATCGCACTCCACGCCCGCGAGATAGCGGCCGGCGTAGTCGGGGTGAACCACGCCGAGATCCACCCGGAACGACGAGGCACCAATCTGCGTGTGTACCTGCCATCCCTTGCGGCCCAGTGCCGCGGCGACCGCGGATTCGAAGGGGCTGTCAAATCCGCCCTGGCTGCCGTGGTGGGCCTCCGCCAAGGCACGCGGGCCCCGTTCCGCAAATTCCAGGAAGTGTTTCAAGTCGCGCACCCCAACGGCCTTGGTGCGTGAAAGATCCATCTGATCGCCGCGCAGGCTGGAAAACACACGCAGTTCATGGCGCGCACGCGTCACGGCCACATTCAGTCGGCGCTCGCCGCCGTCGCGGTTGAGCGGGCCAAAGTTCATCGACACCGTACCGCTGCTGTTGGGACCGTAGGTGATCGAGAAGTACATGATGTCCCGCTCGTCGCCCTGCACGCTCTCCAGGTTCTTGACGAACACGGGCTCAAGTTCGACCTCCGAGAAGTAGCTTTCCAGCCCGGGGTCGCGGCGTCGCTCCTCGTCCAGCAGATCTTCAATCAGCCCCTGCTGCTCTGCATTGAAGGTGACCACACCGATGGTCATGCCAGACGCGCGGAAGTCCGGTGACTTCAGCCGCGCCACCAGATCGGCCACCAAGGCGCGCGCCTCGGGCTGGTTGACGCGGGCGCCGCCTTTCTCATACTGGCCACCTACCAGATGAAAGCTCACCGCGCGGTCGTCAGTGACTGGCGACGGAAAGGTCACCAAGCCGCCGTCGTAGTAGCGGTGATTGCTGAAGGCGATCAGGCTTTCGTGGCGTGAGCGGTAGTGCCACGACAGGTTCTGGTGCGGGAGGCTGGCCCCCAGGCACTCATCGAGAATGCTCTCCAGGTCGCCCTCGACGTCTTCGGCATCGCCTACATCGCTGTCCGTTCGACCAAAGAAGTTGGTCGGCGGCAACTGCTTGGGGTCGCCCACCATCACGACCTGCTTGCCGCGCGCCATGGCGCCGATGGCATCCCAGACCGGAATCTGCGAAGCCTCATCAAACACCACGAGGTCGAAGCTGCTGGTGTCGGCCGACAGATACTGCGCGATCGACAGCGGACTCATCAGCAGACAGGGCGTCAACTGCAAGACGGCAGAAGGGATCTTCTCCAGCAGCTGGCGCAATGGCATGTGGTTGCGCTTCTTCGACATTTCGCGACGCAGCGTGCCCCATTCGCTGTTGCGGTGATTGCTGTCCATCGCGGGGAGGCTCTCGCACAGCTTCGCGCGGATCCACTGGCGGGTGATGGACGTGAACTCATCGTCCAGCGCTCGGAAGGACTGGATGCGCTGTTCGTGCTCCGCAGAGACGAAGCGCTTGAGGACGCCGTCATCGTCCACCGCGGCGGCTAGCCACCACCGCGCGTAGTTCACTTCAAACGCTGTCGGGCCTTGGACCGGTTCCACGACGCCTGATTCGATGGCGGTGACCAGCGCAGCGAGTCCCACGGTCCGGGCCTCTGCCTGCGCACTTCGCCACGCGCACCACGCGCGCAAGCCATTGCTGGCCGCTTCGAGCGCTTGCGCCTTGTCGGCGAGGTCTGCGGGCGTGAGATTGGCGAACGCCACATGTGCCTGCTCCGAATGCTGCGCAAGCTTGCTGAAGGCGTCTATGGCGGCATGCAGCGTGGCCAGGTCCGACAGCAACTGCTGGCATGCACAACCTGTTGTGCCGCTATCCGACAGGCTTGCTGTTTCCGCCGCGAGCAGGTGATGGACCGCCTGCCGAGCGGATTCCAGCGGCACGCCGCTGGTGGCCAGACCAGACAAGCCCGCTTCGAGGGAAGAATGAAACTTCAGCGCGCGACTGACCAGTTCGACGTCGGTGTCGAGACCGGCCCAGACACTGCTGCACTCCGCGCGCAGGCGTGCCGATGCATCGATCGAGGCCTCCAGCGCAGCGCGGGCGCACAGGTGGACATGATCCTGACGCAGCCGGTTTCCGCAACGGCCTTCAGCCACCGTGCCATGTGCTTGCTGAGGTGAGCCACGGTCCTTCAAGGACTTCCGTTCCTGTTCGAAGGCGAGCGCGGCACGCAGCACTTCGCTGTCGGTCTGGTGCCCCTGCCAAAGCTTGTCACTCTGGTTCGCCAAGTCGGCGCAGTCAGCAATGCGCAGGTCCAGCGCACTCAGCTCCTGCAGGCGTTTGACCTCCTGTGCACAGCGCTCACCGCAGTGTCCTTGGGCTGCAGCATCCAGGCCGTCCGTGGTGTAGGGCTGGTGAGCACGTGCCGCCTGTAGCGCTGTGTTGGCACGCAAGGCGCAGCTCAGGTGCTCGGTGCGTGTTCTCGTGCCTGCCCAAAGTCCATCCAGGGCCGCGCCGAGATCCAGGTGGCCCACTTCCTCGGCCAGACCGCGAAGGCGCACCAGCCCATCCAGGTCTTCAGCGATGCGCGGCTCACCCGTGCCCTCGATGACCGCTTCCAGGGCGCTTCGGACCTTGCGCTTGGCCAGCCAGGACATGGGCCACATGGACTTGCAGGCCTTGTCCCATGCTCGTTGAAGCTGGGCGACATTGAGCTGATCGACGCCCACACCGTACTTCACCGACAAGCGCGATCGCAGTCGGCTGGACTCTTCCATACAGGCAATGGCACGCTGCACGCTGTCCACCACGGCGGCGGGCCACGGCGAGCCGAGCTCGGCGTGAACCTGACGACGCCGTTCAAGGACGCCCAATGCCTCGCGGAGCTGGTCCTGTTGCTGGGCGGACCACGGCGGGCTCAACTCTGCCGACAGGGTGCGGTGCTGCGACAGCAACTCCAGCCCCTGCCTGAGTTCCTTGCTCAACTCAGAGGCATGGGGCAGGGCACAGAAGCTCCAGTCGTGTCCATGGGCGTGGGGCAGCGCTCGCGCGAGAACGCCCAGCGACGAGCGTGCCTGACGATGCAAGACCGGTTCGCCCATCGCCAGGCGGTTGCAGAACACTCGGGTGGCCGCCGTGAACTGAAGGCTGGCGTCGTGCAGCGTGCGGGACGCCTGCACCAGATCCTGCTGCCAGCGTGCCGACCATTCAGTGGCCTCAACCGTCGCGAGAGGACCGGCAAGGAGGTTGTGTGGTCCTACAGCGGCGCTGTTGACGTGCAGTCGCGCTGCCAGGTCACGCAGTCGAGTCAAGCCTTCCTCGTTGTGCGAAAGCGGTGATGGCCAGCGCAAGGCCACCTCCGGAACGTGGCTGCCTGCGACCACGACACCGATCGCGCGAAAGACCGTCAGCCCATTGGCGTAGCGGGTGTGCAGGCGTTCAACGTAAGTGGACAGCTGAGTACGCAGGGCTGCCAGGTGGCTGGCCTGGGCGTTCCAGGTCTGCGTGTCGACCTCGCCCTTCGACTGCCATGACTGCTGCAGCTGGGCCAGTACATCGAGCTTGCGCGTCTTGTTGGAATGCAACTCAAGACAAAACTCGCCGAGACCCACTTCGCGAAGGCGGCGATAGACCACGTCGAGTGCCGCCACCTTCTCCGCGACGAAGAGCACTCGCTTGCCTTCAGCGAGGCACTGAGCGATGAGGTTGGCGATGGTTTGACTCTTGCCCGTCCCGGGCGGGCCGATCAGCACAAAGTCCTTGCCGCGCGCGGCCGCTATCACCGCCGACAACTGTGACGAGTCTGCCGGCAGCGGGCTGAACACTTGCTGGGGCGAGAACTCACGGTCGAGCCGGTGCCTGTCCGGGAACGCGACCGTTGACTTGTAGGGCTCCCGCGGCGTGTCGATCAGGTGGGCAACGACTGGAGACTTGCGCAGATCCTCGGTGCGTTCGGCCAGGTCCTTCCACATGAGGTACTTGGCAAACGAGAACATCGACAGCACGACGTCCTCACTCACCTCCCAGCCCCGGATGTCCTTGATCGCCGCGCGCACGCGCTTCCAGATGCCTGTGATGTCGAGGCCGGCATCGTCACGCGGCAACTCATTCAGCGGGACGCCCAGATCCAGTTCAAAGTCCTGGCGCAGCATCTCGACGAGGGTGGGGTTGAAGCGCGGTTCATCCTCGTGCGCACGGATCGCGAAACCGGAGCGTGCACTCTTGCGCTCCAGGGTCACCGGCAGCAGGATCAGCGGGGCCTTGATGCGGGCGTCGGGCTTGTCCGGCCGGCTCCAGATCAGAAAGCCGAGCGCCAGGAACAGGGTGTTCGAGCCACCTTCTTGCAGTGAATTGCGGGCACCGCGGTAGAGGTCGACCAGGCGCGTGTCCAACTCTTGCGCATCAAGCCGGATGCACACCTCGCGCCGCTTCAGTGCGTCTGCCGCGTGGGCACGGCGCAGGTCTTCAAGGCTGCGGGCCTCGTGAACCTGGAGGCTGCGGGGGTCTCGCCCCTCCATCAGGAGAGGGCTGCTCAGAAGCTTGATGGTCTGGCCTTCAGCCAGTGCATCCTCCAGGTCAGGGGCATTGACGTCGAACTGCAGCGCCTTCTTGCCGGCCTTGAAGTTGAGCAGGGCATTGCGCAGCGAGAGGTCCAGCAGTCGACGCTGCCAGCGCGCAAGGCGGTCCTTCGGGTCGAGTTCCGCGGTGGCGACATCCGCCGACGGCTCGTCAGGAAGGTCAGGCGCCTCCTCCACCGTGATGACGATCTCAGCTTCGTCCGCCGGCAGCGCCTGATCCGCGACGGCCTGGGCGAGCGCCAGCGGCTTGATGCGCGACATCCGCGCACGTTTCACATCCACCACCAGCTCGAACTTGTCGTCCTCCTCTTCGGCCAGCTGTCGGTTGGCGTGGTTGAGCGCTTGTCCAAACGCAACGGGTTGGCCTTGTGCTGCCAGCGTGGTCTCGAAGACCAGCAGCTCCTGAAGGTGCAGTCTTGTGCGCACGGCGGTGATGTCATCCACCACCGCCGTTGAGAACTGCTCGTCACGCAGCCAGACGCCCACAAAGGCGTGCCCATGGGTGAAAACCAGCAGCGGGTTGAGATGCGCCTGTTCCAGGCATGCCGCGAACAGCAAGGCGAGGTCCAGGCACGTGCCCAGGCCGGAATCCAGTATCTGACTGGCGCTGCGCACCTTTTGCCCACACACCTCAAAACTTGCCGGTGGCAGGGCGTAGTTCAGCTTGCGCTGCAGCACCGCTGTCCAGATCCCCGAGGCAAGTTCCCACGCGCGCTTGGCGCCGTGGGTGTAGCCGTCGATGGAACCGGACTTGCCCGCCGTCTGAAGAGCCAGTGCGGCGGCCTTCAGCAGTCGATCCACTGCCGGGTCGTTTGGCTGCACAAAGGCAGCCACCATCTCCGGCATGTACCGGAGCCCACCCCACTGGTTGCGCGCCAGAAGCTCGATGGCGCAATCCTGCTGGGCGACGACCTCGTCTGCCGCATCGCGCTTGCGCAACTCGATATGCAGTGTGGCCGGCTCGGCCTCTGTAAGGCGCGAGAACAATGCACCGTCCAGCTTCACGTCCAGGTCGGTGAGGTGATAAGTCGCACCTGCACCGATGGCGTCGAGACTCCACGTTCTCGGCTTCAAGAAAGCTGGTTCCGACGTGATGGTGAGCGTCAGGTTGGTGATTGGCTCCGCTGTCTCGTTGACGACCGCCAGCTCGTGGAGCGTCGGTACCGCATTCTGGAAGTCTGCGAGGTTTAGCTGGGCTGCCATCGCAGCGCGTATTCGCACGCACGGCGGGGTGGCGTCCTCACCCATCGGCGAGGGCTCTGCGGATATTGCGTCCGGCTCTTGATGCTTGATCGTTGTCATGAAGCTTCCTCCCTAGCGAAACCTAAGCCTTGGACCTAGATAACCCGTCATTGGTCAAGTCAAGGTCGACGCTGGCCTATCGCATGACGGCAAGCTGCCGTAGCTGTGTGCTGCCAGTCAAGACGTCGTATCGTGTCAGCATCAAGTCGGCTCGCCAATCGCGCACTCTGGTGGAGTGTGCAGGGATGCTCACTCGCCCTCATTGCACTCGCCGTCTCGAGACTTTCTGTCATCTAGGTCCGGGGGGATCGGGGCTGGGAAGCCCTCACGGTAAACGAGGGTAACTGTCGGACCCCATGTGATCCTGGGCGGGCGGCGGATGGTCTGGCTCATGGAAGAGCTCCTACGTGGTGCCCCTGCCCTCGCGGGCAGGGGCAACTCCCGATCCATTTCTTCCGACCGCCAGCCAGACCTTGGTGTCAAGTCGCGTTCGGGGGTGTATGAAAGGCAGGTTTGACACCGTCCGACGGCTCGGCGGCTTCCGGGGGTGGCCGCAGACCCTTCACCAGCCAGTGCTGCGGCTGGCAGGACAGATAAGTCCCTCGGTGCGGCGCGATCGGCGCGAGCTCTTCGTAGATCTTCAGCTGCCGGCCCCGCGTGGCCCGCCTCACGAGCTCAGCCCGCTCCTGCGCGGTTTCGGGAGAAAAGGCGTCATAGAGCCAGCCGTACTTCTCCTCGTCCTTCAGCTTCCTGTCCGGCGTCTGCGCGGCGAACGCCATCTCCTCATCGATGTGTAGGCGGCGCTTCTGCAGCAGTGGCCGGGCCACCTTCTGGTTGTGGCAGTTCAAGGCCCCGGTCAGCGACCGACGCAATTCGTCGACCGACATCTGCACGAAGCCATCGCGCATCAGGCCCTGAGCCACGCCCAGCACGGCCAGGAAGTCCTCGCTGGATTCCAGCGCCTTGAGCCCGTCGATCAAGGGCTGTGACGGTCCCAGGCTGGGGCACAACAGCGCGCCCACCACCGGCAGTCGCGTGCGGTGCCACGTATCCACCAGGAAGTCTCGCCACCAGCTGGCGGCCAGCCTGACCTGCCACTTACCCTCCACGAGCACCACCTGCGGTGGCTCCCCGGTGGCCAGCCGCGTCAGGGGCCGCCCACGCTGGGGCGCCCGCTCGGCAGGGCGCAGAACGATGAGCTGCGCGTTCACATAGTGCGTCTTCGGGTCGTAGGCCAGCGCCACGACCCGCAGTTCGCCGTCGGGGCCGTCGAGCGTCACCTGATGCAGCCGCGGCACGTGCTCCTCACGCTCCAACCCTGCGACCCGCTCGGCGACCACGGGATCGAGATCCGCCGTCTGCACGTGCTTCAGTCGAGCCATGAACGTCGACAGGCTCGGCAGTCCCAGGCCCCCGGCATTGGACTCGCGCAACTGCGCATGCAGGTGAGTGCGAGGCAGCCCGGTCAGCGATAGCAGCTCGCACCAGAGCCCCGCCACCACCTCACGACGGTCGGCCGCCAGCGCCACCTTGCTCGTGCGCGCATCGCCCGCCTCGACAGCCTCGGTGCGCTCGGCCCGTCGCCGACCGCGCCCCAGCGTCTGGAGCTGCAAGCCGGGCTCCCTCTCGCGGAGCTCCTTCAAGTAGCGCTGCAGCGACCGCTCGCTGATCTTCTGGTGCGGGAATTCCTGCCGCAGCGCCTGGACGATGGCCCTGTAGGGCTGGCCAGCCAACGTGCCTGCCCCCTCGCCGTCGGCCTGCGGGTCCAGCCAGATCTTGAGCAGCGCATTGCGCCTGCGGATGTCATCTCTCGGCCACATGGGCTCGTGTGGCGACTGTTGCCAAAGAAATTTGCCTATTTAAGTGAGTCTACTTCGGAACGATGTGACTCCAACTCGTGGCCTCCTGATCAAGCGCACCTGGCCCGATTTCTGTTGATCGGCAGATGCCAAATTTATTCATGCAAATCAAACACTTACAAGCAATTTGAACCCTCTATCCATGCAATTCCTGGAGCGATACATTCGAGCTCATCGGCCCAAACGGCCCCTCTACAGAAGCCCGAATCCGTACCAGGCAACGCCCCATGAAAACGGCAAACGAAGAAATTCAAAACCACAGCGGCACGCGGGACTGCCAGGTCTTCACCCTGGCAGACTTCCGCAAAGGTGACCGCCAGCCGCACCAGCCGTCGCCGATCGCCGAGGCCGCTGGCAGCGACCAGCCCGTGCTGCAGGCCCAGCGCGCACCCAAGCGCATCGGCCCGGTCCAGACCGCTGTCAAGGGCTGCCCGGGCCTGTGCAAGGTGACCCACCCCGACGGCCGCGAGGAGTGGGTGTACCGCTACAGCGACCCCGTCACCGGCAAGCGCCCGCGCATCCAGATCGGCGACTGCCGCCACGTCGACGAGATCGCCGCTCGCATCGCGGTGCGCACCTTCACCCAGCGCATCCAGGCCGGGCTGAGCCCGCGCGTGAACGCCCTCACCCTGGCGGCCTACTTCGACGAGCACTACCTGCCCTGGGCGCAGGCGCACAAGCGCTCCTGGCGCGACGACCTCAGCCGCTTCAACCAGTACATCCGCGCCGACCTCGGCCAGCGCGCGATGGTCAGCATCAACGAGCGCCAGATCAAGGCGCTGGGCGATCAACTGCGCGAGGGCGGCAACGGCACGGCCCGTCGCGAGCGCCTGGCCGACAGCACCGTAAACGCGGTGCTCAACCTCTTCAAGGCGATCTACCGCGAGGCCCACGGCGCCAGCCTGGTCGACCACAACCCGGCCAAGCGGGTCAAGCTGCTCAAGGTCGACAACCTGCGCCACGAGGTCTACAGCGACGCCGAAGTCGCCCTGATCCTGCCGGCGCTGCGTGCCCTCAACCTGCTGGCGGCGCTGCTGTTCGCGATGCTGCTGGGCACGGGCGCGCGCATCGGCGAGATGCTCAACGCCCGCCATGCCGACGTCGACGAGGCCGCGGGCACCCTGCGCCTGAGCAAGACCAAGTCGGGCCGCCCGATGACCCTGCCGCTGTCGACGGCGGTCCTGGCGCTGTACGCCGAGCTCAAGACGCTGGCCCGCGACGGCAACCCCCATCTCTTCCCGGCCCGTCACGGCAGCGGCCCGATGAGCCCGCCGCGCAAGGTCTTCCAGCAGGTGCTGGCCGACCTCGGCATCCGCAACCGCACGTGGCATGACGCCAGAAGGACCGCCATCAGCAAGGTGGTCCAGATGCCCGGGCTGTCGGTGCTCGACGCCAGCCGCCTGGCCAACCACGCCAGCGTGCGCCTGACCGAGACCCGCTACGTCGTCGTCGGCCAGGACCGCCTGCGCCTGGCCGTCGAGGGCCTGAGCCGGGCCCTGCCGCTGGGTCTGGCGATCGCGCCGATCCACCGCCTGCAGCCCAGCGTGCGCAGCGTGGCCGTCAACGACCACCACCGCTTCATCACAGCCCTGGCGCGCTGCGCCTGAGGCCCGTTCCACCCCGCCGCACCGGCACTTCCTTCCTCAACCGCTCGAACAAGGAACCTCCATGAGCAGTTACCAGCGCTTCAAGGCCCTGACCCAGCCCACCCTGCCCCGCACGGTGCCCGAGGGCACGTCCGTCGACCGCAGGGCCGTCGGTCACGCCCTCATCCGTCTGTCTCGCGGCCGCGGCTTCTTCCGCATCCCCGGAACGCCCAACACGGCCCGCCTGTTCGCCGAAGGCTGCGCGGTCTTCACGCCCAACGGCGAGCTGCTGAGCTTCACGTCCTACCGCGACACGTGGGTCTGATCGAGCGACCTCAGGAGAACACCGTGAACCGCAACAGCAAGCCCCTGAACTCGCCCGGTGGTGCACCGCACGACCGCAAGGAAGCCCCCGGTGCGCGTCGTCCCGGCGCGGTCGGCCTGCGCCGCAAGGCCCGCGTCGCGATCTACGTGCCGCCGCGCCGCCGCTCGGCCTCGGGCGCCGGCCTGCCCTGGGACCTGCGGGCCCGCCTGCGCGAGGAAGTCGAACACGGCAACGACGAGTCGCTGGACGCCCTCCTGGCCGAGTACGACCTCTGCTGACCCCCAACCCCTTTTGCTGCAAGGAGCCTGAGATGCCCATCGACATGCAACCCACCCCGCGCCAGGCGAACACGCCGGTGCGCCTGCCCACCCTGTCGCTGCCCTGGGCCGGCGGCACGGCGTACTTCGACGAGAACCTGAACCTGCTGGGCTGGCAGGCGGACGAGCCGGGCGACACGCCGGATGTCACGCCCCCGCAAACCTGCTGCTGATCGGAGCCCCCATGAAGAACGCCAAGAAGCCCACGTCGGCCGGCACCGCCGCCATGGAGCAGGACATCGCTCAGCCCGAGAACGACCAGCCGACGCCCCGTGCGAAGCGCAACCAGCAGCGCATGCGCAACTGGCACCGCCGCCACATCGCTCCGGAGGCGCAGATCCGCGTGCTCGGCGCCATGAGCGTTGCGCAGTTCATCGACCTGCTCGAAGAAATCGGGGCCTGACGCCCCGCACCAGAGCCGTCAGGAAGGAAGACGCGCTGCACCCCGCCGTCTTCCTTCCCGACAAAAAAACCCGCCTCTCAACATGACCCCACCTCGCAACCGACGCGAGGCCAGCACCGGCAGATGCCCCTCTGCCACCGTCCTTCCACCGCCATTCACCAGGAGATTCCAAATGGCCGTCCGTGCAATCCAAACCCGTCCTTCCCGTCAGATCGTCATGGTCGAGCACATCGCCAGCGTCGACATCTTCCCCGAGGGTGTCGCCCTGCGTGACGATCGCAAGCGCATCGTCGGCTGGTTCGAGACCAGCAACGTCGAACACCAGGACCGCATCTCCGACATCATGCTGGAGATCCTGGAGAACCCGCGCCGCGCCAAGAAGCCCGACTTCAGCTTCCTGGAAGAGGCGCCCTCTGCCAACGCCGGCACCGCCGCCCCGGCCGTCGCCTCGGCCCGCACCCTCGCCGCACAGCCCACGCGTCAGAACGGCAGCAGCGCGACCAGCACCGGCAGCAGCTCCAGCGCGAGCTGATGCCCCGCCAGGGCGATGCGATGGTCGGTTCATCGCCTTGTCCTGGCCCCTGCCGCAGGCCCCCACCCGGGGGCCTTTTTGTTGACCGGGGCGGTGTCAAACCGCCCTCGGGGGATCAAGAGAATGACCTTTGACACCCACGCACCGATCGAGGTGCTGGACGCGGTGAGCGGGTCGGGGGCGCGGCCGAACGCCGTACGCCGGGCCGTCCAGGCCCTCACAGGCCCGGTCAGCGGCGGCCCGCAGGCCGAGCGGGTCGATGCCAGCGATGCCCAGTTGCTGGCCCACCTCGACACCGTGTTCCAGCCCCTGCTCGACGCGGCCCGCGCCACCGCCGTCGTCGCCAGCGACGCCACGCCCTTGAGCCCGGCACAGCGCCTGCTGGCCGAGCAGCAGGCCGAGCGCGCCCGCGATCTTCAGGCCCTGGCCGCCTTCAGGGCCCGACAAGTCCATCAGCCCCACGCCAGCCGCCCGGCCGACCGCGGACCGGTCCACGGGGGCATTCCCAGCCGGCTTCTGAGTGCGTCTCGCCGCAGCGACGAGGCCCTGCACATCGGCCT
Source organism: Burkholderiaceae bacterium (assembly GCA_035331205.1). Taxonomy (GTDB): domain Bacteria; phylum Pseudomonadota; class Gammaproteobacteria; order Burkholderiales; family Burkholderiaceae_C; genus Sphaerotilus. The sequence goes on along the minus strand of DAOLLE010000001.1, from coordinate 13,448 downwards.
CGAATACCAGGCCGACCGCCTGCGCCTGGTGCTCTTCGGCGCCAGCGGACGCAACCATGAAGTGAGCGTCACCCTGTGCGGCGCTGCGCCCCGCCTGGCCGAGCTGCTCGCGCGCCTGCTCGACGAGGCCGAACAGCGTGGCCTGCTCAAGAACTGGCCGAAGGACATCGTGCTGCTGGGGCTGGCGCTGCACGAGGACCTCGCCGACTTCGCCGAAGCCGAGGAGCTGCTGGCGGCCCTGGCCACGGCCGGCCCTGTGCGCCTGCACCTGCGCCCGTACCTGCGCGAGGCCAATCGTTCGGGTGGTCAGGGCCAGACCCTGCGCCAGATCGGGCGCTCGCTGGTGGCCCCCAAGCCCAGGGGCCCTCGCGTCGGGTTCGGGCCGCGCCTGTACGTCGGCTTCGATGCCGAGTGGACGGAGTCCCGCAAGGGTCGCAACCGCATCATCAGCGTGCAGTTCGTCCTGTACGGCCCCAGTGGCGAGACCTTCGAGCGCCTGTTCGACCTGGCCGGCGACCACGACATCGACCAGCGCCTGACCCTGGCCGATGCACTGGACGTGCTGCTCGACGAGGCCGAGCAGGCCTGCGTCTTCGAGCACTGGCCCTGCGAGATCGTGCTGCTGGGCTTCTTCCTGCGCGGCGACCTGACCGCCTTCGCCGACTTCGACCACCTGCGCCCGCAGCTCGACGGCATCGGCGGGACGATGGGCACGGTGATCCGGCCGGCCACGGTGACCCTGCCGATGGACGCGGCCCGGCAGGAGCGCCTGCGGAGCCGCTACCAGCAGGTGGTCGGCGACGGCTTCGACCCGCGCCTGATGAAGGTGCGCATCCTTGACGTCAGCCGGCTGACGCCGCCGGGCACCTCGCTGGCGAAGGTCGGCAAGTGGCTGGGCGAGCCCAAGAACGAGCTGCCCGCCGGCTACACGAAGTCGGACATGCTGCGCTTCAAGCGCCAGGAGCCGGAGAAGTTCCGCGCCTACGCGCTGCACGATGCCCGCCTGGCGGTGCTGTACGGCCTGTGGGTGCTGTGGTTCTCCGATCGCCAGCTGGGGCTCAAGGGCCTGTCGGCAACGGTGTCCGGGCTGGCGGTGCGCCTGGCCGAGCTGTGCATGCGCCGCGACGGGGTGCACCCGGACGTCGCACTGAACTTCGAGTGGGTGTCGCGCCAGGCCTGGAGCGATCGCCAGCAGCGCCTGCTGGTGCGCAAGGACCGCGTGCCCGGCGACGTGCGCCGCTGGCTGCAGCCCTTCCTGGCGGACGTCTACCAGGGTGGGCGCAACGAGAGCTATGTCTTCGGGCCGACCGAGGTGGGGCGCTGGTACGACTCGGACCTGGCCGGGGCCTATGTGACGGGCCTGGCGGTCTTCATGGCCCTGGACTACGAGCAGGTGCGCCTGACCAGCGACGTGCAGGACTTCGTCGGACCAGTGGCCGGCTTCGCGCAGGTGCGCTTCCGCTTCCCGGCGGGCACGCGCTTCCCCTGCCTGCCGGTGCAGGTGGGCTTGGGCCTGTGGTTCCCGCTGGAGGGCACGTCGCTGTGCACCGCGCCGGAGATCGAGCTGGCGCAGGCGATGGGGGCGGAGTTGCAGATCCGCTTCGGCATCGTGATCGGCTGGAAGGCGCGCGCGCAGGTGTTCGAGCAGAGCGGCGAGCGGCTGCGCCAGTGGCAGGCCAGCCAGGAAAAGCAGCTGCAGCTGCTGCAGGCCGGACGCATCGAGGGCCGTGAGGGCGGCGACGGCAGCGAGGGTCTGCAGGATGTGCTGGTGGCGCCCGAGGCCATGCGCTTCCCGCCGCCGGACCTTGGCGACGTGGGTTACCGGCCGATGGAGAGCTTCGCGATCTTCGTGCGCCAGCAGCGCCTGCGCTACCGCCGCAAGACCCTGCCCTTCGAGTTCATGAAGCTGACCGGAAATGGCCTTTATGGAAAAACCGGTCAAGGCCTGAAGGACAAGCGCGGCACGCGGCTCAAGGACCTGGAGAGCGTGCCCATCGGGCCGTCGCGGGTGTCGGAGGCGGCGATCGCGGCGCTGGTCTGCGGCTTCGTGCGGGCCACGGTCAGCGAGATCCTGTGGAAGCTACCGCCCGAGGCCCGGGTGGTGTCGCTGACCACCGACGGCGCTTTGATGGACGTGCCCACCGAGCAGCTCGACCTGAGCGGGGCGATCTGCCAGCGCTTCCAGGCGCTGGTGGACCGGGTGGCGCCGGGCACGTCGATGATCGAGCCCAAGCACCAGGTACGGCAGGTGTTCGTGCCGCGCACGCGGGGCTGCTTCACGGTGGAGCCGGACGTCGATGAGGCGGGCAAGCCCCACCCGCTCATGTGCGCCAAGGCAGGGCACAAGGTGGTCATCCCGGAGAACGCCAGCGATGAAGAGCGCGAGCGCCTGCACTCGGATGCTGGAGCGTCGGACTGGATGATCCGGCTGGCGCTGGGGCGCACGCCGGGCCAGACGTTGGAGCAGGAGTCGTTCTTCTCGCTGCGTGAGCAGCTGGCCAACCACTGGGACCTGCAGATGCAGGTGCGCGAGGTGAAGGTGGCGCTGGAGTACGACTTCAAGCGCCGCCCGGTGAATCCGCGCATGGTGCGCATGGCGCCCTACGACGCCGAGCATCTGGCCTTCGACACGGAGCCCTGGCAGAGCGCGGCCGAGGGTGAGGTGGTGCGCGAGCTGTTCCGCAGCTGGCGCGAGCGCAACTGCCTGAAGACGCTGGAGGACTGGCAACGCTGGCAGGTGTTCCTGGTGCATCACCAGGGCAACCGACGGCGAAGGGCCACGGGGGTGGCGGCTGGCACGCCGGAGAACGGCGGCCGGCGCCTGCGTGGTGGCACCGGGCAGAAGCACCTGCGCGGGGGTGAGGCTGGGCTGCTGCGGCTGGTCGTGCGCACCTTCATCGCGGCCTTCACGCAGGGGTTGTGGGGCCTGGAGGGCGAGAAGGACTGCTGGACCTACAAGGGCTTGGCCACGTGGCTGACCGGGCTGGGCTACCCGGTGTCGGAGAACGACGTCAAGAACGCCCGGCGCAGCCGCATCGACGAGGGCATCGCGGTCGAGACGCCGGAGATCCGCCGCTTCCTGGACCGCATGAAGCAGGACTTCGAGCGGCTGGAGATCGAGCGGTTCTTCGCAAGGGAGGGTTGAGCAACCCCTGAAACGACGATGCCCCCGCTCTGTCAGAAGAGCGGGGGCATCGCCATTGGATTCTCCGCGCTTAGCGGGGGATCCAGTCCTGATCGGTGCCGGTCTCGTCCATCGTCGCTCCTTGCAGGTTTGTCGACCGCAGCGGGCAGGGCGCGCTGCGGGCCGGGTGACGCGTACAGCTGATCGCGTCACAGCAGGTGATCGGAAGGCACAAGCAGTAGTTGATCCGTAGAAACCCTAGACCCTGTGAGGTTCAACCGCGCTGAACAGGCCGATGAACGGGCTGATCCGGGCGGGTCGGCGGGTGTCGTGAACAGGGCTTGGAGGTTGAGATGACGATGAAAGCGCAGACGCGGGCGCAGGCGTTCGACGAGAAGCTGGCGGACAGCCGGCTGTTCTGGCTGGCCTACCAGAAGGGCTTCTGGTGCCACGGGATGATGTTCTTCGAGGCGGAACTGGTGCTGGGCGGTGATCAGCCGCTGGGCCTCGATCGGGCGCTGCGGCCGGTGTCGGGCGATCTGCTCCTGATCGGCGAGGGCCGGCGCATCGCGAGCGTGGCGATGCTGGACGTCTCGCCCTGCATGGAACGGGGCCGGGAGGCGGCACTGACGTTGTCGCTGGCGATGGGGCCGCTGGCGCGGGCGTTGGAGGTGCCGCCGCAGTGGCTGGGGCGTCGCCCTGTGGAGGTGGCCAGGTGTGGGCGGCTGCGGCGCCACCGGCTGTCCGACTTCGAGATGACCGGCCGGGTCCTGCGGCTGGGTGGGCCGGGTGAGCAGGCCCTGCGGCAGGAGCTGCGCCAGGTGGTGACGGACGAGTTCCTGTCCTACGTTTGATGGGGTGGCCCCCGATGGCGATGGCGCCATCGGGGTCCTTGTATGGCGCGTCACGACCTGATCCCCGGTGACGATGCCCCCTGCGGCCTCGAAGTCGACACTCGGCCGATCATCGGACTCAATAGTGGGACGCCCTGGCCGAAGGAAACGACGTGGTCAACTTCTGCTGCGATGCATCGTGCGTTCTGCTCTCTTCGTCGATTTCGACAACGTCATCAATGGCCTCAAGCGCCTGAGCCCGGCCTATGCCGAAGCCTTCGCCACGGATCCGGCGCGGTGGATGGCCTGGCTCACCGAGAACCTCCAACGACCTGACGGGACCGACGGCGATGCGCAGCGGCGCATCCTAGTCCGGCGCTGCTACCTCAATCCGGCGCTGTACCGACGCCACCGGATCGACTTCAGCCGCGCGGGTTTCGAGATCATCGACTGCCCCGTGATGACGAGCGCGGGCAAGACCAGCACTGACATCCACATGGTGCTGGACATGATCGATGTGCTCCAGGCCAGCACCCGCTACGACGAGTTCATCGTCTTCTCTGCCGACGCGGACTTCACCCCGGTGCTGCGCAAGCTGCGGCGTGAGGATCGCCGCACCACCATCTTCGCTGCCGGCGCGACCTCCGCGTCCTACGATGCCTCGGCCGATCTCATCATCAACCTCGAAGCGTTCATCCAGGACGCCCTGGGCTTCGACGATGATGAGCAGGCCGGGCGACTGCCCGATCCGAACAGCCTGCTGGCGCAGGCCGAAGAAGTCATCTGGTCCATGGTGAACAACGCGAACCGGCCGGTTGCGCTGCCCTTCATGGCCAAGACCCTGGCCTCGCGCATTCCGGCGCTTCCGGCGACCGAGTGGGCGGGCAAGGGCAGCTTCACCGCGATGCTCAAGGGTCTCTCGCTGGAGCCGCTGCGCATCGACCGCGAGACCAACGAGCTGCTCGACCCGCGGCGGCTGGCTCGCCCCACGACCCCTCCGGCGCAGCTTCGCACCGGTGGCCAGGCCTCAGTGAGCAGCGCGGTCAGGGGCCAGGATCTGCCAACCAGCGATCGCCTGGCTCGACTGGTTGCCGATGAAGTGGCTGCGGCCAGCCGCCCGGTCTCGCTGAACCGACTGGCGCAACTGGTGCAAGCGCAGTTCGAGGGGATCGATCAGCACTGGCTCGGCCACGGAAGTCTGAAGCGTCTGGTGGAGGCGTTGCGACTGCCCGGTCTCACGGTCAAGTCGAACACCCTCGGGGCCTGGGTCCTCGACCCCGAGCGGCACACCTTGAAGCTGATCCGGACGCCTCCCTCCAGCGCATCCGGAGTCTCTGCGGTGGTCGGCCGCATGCTTGCCACCGTCAACCTTCCACTGCTGGATCCGTCCACCTACCGTGACATGCTGGACGGGCTGGCCATCGCCCTGGACGACAAGCCGTATTCGCCGGGTCGCACTGCCGAGTCGGTCGTGCGCTATTGCGATGAGCGAGGACGGGCCATCGGCAAGAAGCAGTTGACCGAGCTGCTCCGCACCCTGGTGTTCTATGGCTTTGCTCCGGAAACCTCGCCCCACAGCGTGGAGGACCTCGCGGCGTTCGCTGTCGGGGCGATTCGATCGGCCTGCGAGCGAGAGGGGCTCCCGATTCCCAAGGAGAACCAGCAAAGCCTGTGGTGCTGGCTCACGGGTACTGAGGATCCGGCTGTGGGGTGATCTTGCGCGCGGGCTTGAGATGACCGCCAGACTCGCTGACGGCGCGTGCTCGTGCAGCTGCTCGGTGTCAAAGCCGACTTGGGGGTGTTGAAGACGACGGTTTGACACCGTATCTGCCGACGGCCGGGCCACCCCTGTGGGCCTGCCTGTCTCCCCGGCGCGGAAGCGGTCCACGGCCCGCATAGGGGCCTCGATCAAGGCGTTCTGCCGGCACTTCCCGGGAGCCAAGCCGGGCACGCGCCGGATTGCCGCACATTGCTCAGCCTCCTGCAGGGCGGCCCCTGTGCTGAAGGCGCGGGCGACGCCGATGTACCCAAATTGGTATCGTTTCCTCACGGCCCCTGTTGCGTGGACAAGTTCACGCAGGGCGATGCAAGTGCGCATCGTGGCGCAGGGCTCTCCTGCCGCAAAATGTGACCGCCCCAAGCTGAAAGAGGGCGAAAAACCGGGAGGAAACGCAGCGATCCCGGGAGCTATGGGCTCGGCACGCGATGTGGCTCGTCTCATGAGCCACACGCCCGGGAGAATGCAGTGAGACGATTTGCCGCTGCCTGCGATTGACTTTCACATCTATGACGAATTCGGCTCAGGTCCCCCGCGTAGGCATGCTCGCCACAGTGCGCAACCGTCGCGGGGTCATATCGGCGGTGGAGCCGTTCGCGCAGTCCAAGAGCTCGCAGCTGCTGCACCTCGTCACCATCGAGTTCAGCGACGCCGATGGTGATCCCGAAGAGACCCTGCTGTGGGAGCGCGAGCGTCAGCCCGTGGTGCTGGAGCCCAACGCGCTCCCGCGCGTGGACGCCGATGCGCCGATGCGCATGCACGAGTTCCTGGCTCTGCAGCGCGCCACGCGCTGGACCGCCATCACGCCGTTCCTCTCGCCGGAAGATCCCGCGCGCCAAGCCGAACCGGTTCCCACAGCGCCTGTGTACGGTGCGGTCAGCGCTGATGACTTCCAACTGGTACCGCTGGCCCGGGCCATGCGCATGCCCCGCGTGTCGCTGCTGCTGGCAGATGACGTCGGCTTGGGCAAGACCGTCGAAGCCGGCCTGATCCTGGCCGAGCTGGTACGCAAGCGCCGCATCCGGCGCGTGCTGATCATCACTCCCGCCTCGCTGCGCACCCAGTGGCAGCAGGAAATGGAGGAGAAGTTCTCCCTGGGCTTCGACATCGTGGACAAGGCCTCAACCCACCGCCTGCAAAAGGAGATGGGACTCGATGCCAACCCCTGGCGCGCACTGCCGCGGATCATCACCTCGTACCACTACCTGCGCCAGCCCGACGTGCTGGAGCAGTTCATCGCCAACTGCAACGCGACCAAGGCAGGCAATCAACAAAGCGCTCAGCTGCCCTGGGACCTGCTGATCGTCGACGAAGCGCACAACCTGATGCCGTCGAACTTCGGCGAGGACAGCGACCTGGCCGAGATGCTGCGCTTGCTGACCCCGTGGTTCGAACACCGCCTGTTCCTGACGGCCACGCCGCACAACGGCCACACCCGCTGCTTCTCCGGGCTGCTGGAGCAGCTGGACCCGGTGCGCTTCACCCGCACGCCCACCTTCACCGAGAAGGAGCGCGCGATGATCGGCGACGTGCTGATCCGCCGCCTGAAGAGCGAGATCAACGCGCAGGACAAGGACGCCGGCCGGCCACCGCGCTTCGCCACGCGCAACCTCAAGCCCATGCCGCTGTTCATGCTGCGGGCCGAGAAAGACCTGGCCGTGGCCGTGCGGGCCTTCTGTGCGGCGCTCAAGCGCCAGATCATGGCCGCCCCTGAAGTGCGTGCGGTGCTGAACTTCGCCATCGAGGTGCTGCGCAAGCGCCTGCTGTCCAGCCCGGTGACGTTTGCCGACAGTTGGCTGCGCTTCAAGGCCGGCCTGGCTGCCCAAGGCCAGACCCAGGCCAGCGAGGTGCTGGCCGCCCGTCGCGCCGTTGAAGAAGACATCGACGACGACCAGGAACGCGAAAGCCGCAACCTCCACGCCGCGCATGTCGTGGGCGCCTGGATGCACCCCTACCTGGGCCAGCTGACCCGCGAGGTCGATGCGGTGGACGCTGCCCTCAAGGCCTTGAAGCTCACCGAGCTGCCAGTCACCACCAAGGTGCCCGCGGTGGACGCCCGCTTTGATCGCCTGCGCGAGCTGATCAACGAACGCCTGCGCAACGCCGAGGCCTGGAACCCCGACGAGCGCCTGATCATCTTCACCGAGTACAAGACCACGCTGGACTACCTGGTGCAGCGCCTGGAGCGCGAGTACGGCGCCGACACCGGCGCCATCGTGCAGTTGTACGGTGGCATGTCCGACGACGAACGCGAGCGCATCAAGCTCGCATTCAATGACCCGGCTTCACCCGTTCAGATCCTGGTCGCGACCGACGCCGCCTCAGAAGGCCTGAACCTGCAGCACACCGCCCGGCTGCTGGTGCACTACGAGATCCCCTGGAACCCGTCGCGCCTGGAGCAGCGCAACGGTCGGATCGACCGGCACGGCCAGGCCCGCGACGTCACCATCTTCCACTTCGCCAGCGACGACGACGCCGACCTGGCCTTCGTGGCCCGCGTGCTGGAGAAGGTCAACGACATCCGAGAAGACCTCGGCTCGGTGGGCGAGCTGTTCGATGCCGCCTTCCAACGCCGCATGATGGAGCTGAACGACGACCAGGACGTGCTGGCCGACCTGGAGCGCGAGATCGGCACCCGCCAACACGCCACCGACGACGCCCGCGTGGTCACGCCCGAGCGCGGCATTGAAGAACGCGCACGGCTGGAACGCCTGCTGACCGACCTGGACCTGACCCCGCAGACCCTGCAAGACACCCTGCGCATGGCGCTGGGCCTGGGCACCGCCCAAGAGCCACTGCAGGGCCCGGACGCCACCGGCCGCATGCGGCTGCGCACGCCACTGCCCGCTCGCTGGCAAGCGGTGGCCGACGACAGCCTGCGGCTGCGTGGTGACCGCAACGTGGCCGGCGCCATGCCCTGGCTGGTGTTCGACAACCGCTACTTCATCCACAACGTCAACGGCCGGCCGGTGTTCAGGCCGTCACCCGACACGGTGCTGATGCACCTTGGCCACCCGGTGATGCGCCAGGCGCTCACCTCGTTCGCACGCCTGCGCTTTCCGGGCGGGCAGAGTGAGTTCACGCCGCCCAGCCGATGGGTGGTCACCCGCGGGTCTGTGCCGGCAGGCGTGGACGCGCTGGTGTTGCTGACGGTCGAAGAGCTGGGCATCAACGACCTGCGTGAAACCTTGCATCACTGGGTGCGCACGGTGGCCCTGCCGGTGACCGCCGGTGACCTGGGCGGCGCACTGACCTACGCAGGCCCCCATGCCGCAGCTGCGCCCGGCGTGGAGGACGCGGCCAGTGTCAGCGCCGCCCGTGACCTGTGGGACGACATCGACACCGATGTGAAGACCTGGTTGGCCGCCTACCGCACCCAGCTGACTGGCACGCTGACGCAGGAGCTCAAGGCGGCAGGCGCCGCAGCGACCGAGCACGAGAAGGCCGCCTTCGAGCGCCGCATCCGCGAAGTGGCCAGCCTGCAGCGTGAGCAAAGCATCGAGAAGATCAAGCGCGAGATCGAAGAACGCCGCACCCAGCAGCTGCAGTACTCGCTGCTGGAAGACGTCAACGAGAAAGCCGAGCGAGAACTGCGTGATCTGCAGGACGAGCTGAAACGCCGCCAGGGCCAGTTCGGTGACCTGCTCGAACGCCTCACTCAGGAACGCGACCGCATCCTCAAGCACGTCATGCCCAACCGCTTCACCCTCCTGGGCCAGGCCCAGGTCTTCCCCGTGAGCATCGAGATCCGCCTGCCGGGGAGCGCGCAATGAGCATCCTGATCGACTGGTGGAGCAGCCTCAAGCACGGTGGCCTGCTGATTGCCCCTGACAAGATCGCCAGCGACTTCGCTGCGCAGCCCGCGCCCCTGCCGGGCTGGCGCGCCGAACGCCTGCGCCGGGCCGTGACCGCCTTCGATGGCAGCAACGAGGCCCTCAGCACCCTGCTGGACTTTGTGCTGCACGATCTGGCCGAGCTGCCGGATGGTGAATGGCAAAAGGCCCAGGCCGTGGACTCGCGCTGGAGCCTGCGCAGCTTCACCGGTGCCCTGGTCAAGCCCCGCCGGCTGTGGCAAGGGCCGCAGGGCGAGGTGCTGCCCGTGTTCGTGCCTGAAGACGGCGCGTCGCGCCAGTTCAGCGGCCGTCTCGGCGTGGGCCGGTCGCGCCAACTGCTCAGCCGCGTGGTGGAGTGGTTGCGCCAGAAGCAGCAGCCGCTGGCGCTGGTCACCAACGGCCGCCAGTGGCGGCTGGTGCATGCTGGCCAGGACTACGACGCGTGGTGCGAATGGGACATCGACCTTTGGTTCGTTGAAGGCGCGCCCGGCCCGCAGGTGGCCGCCTGGCGGCAGCTGGTCAGCCGCGATGCGCTGGTGGCCGCCGAAGGCCAACGCCAAGGGTCGCTGCTGGCGGCCATCCTCGCCTCGCGCAAGGGCCAGGCCGATCTGTCCGCCGTGCTGGGCGAGCGCGTCCGCCAAGCCGTGGAAGAGCTGATCACCGCGTCGCACAGCGCCATCGAGCAGGCGCAGCAGGCCGGCACCGCGCCGGCCTATGCCGACCTGTACGTGGCCGGCTCACGCATCGTGATGCGCTGCATCATCACGCTCTTCGCTGAAGCGCGGAACCTGCTGCCGGTGGACAACCCGGTCTACCAGCGCGCCTACAGCCTGGAAGGCCTGCGCCAGAACCTGGACCGCCGCGCCACCGGCCGCGGCAACGACCGCCTGTCACAAAGCCGCAGCGCCTGGCCGCGGCTGATGGCGCTGTTCCGGTTGATCCACGAAGGCTCGTCGCACGAGGCCTTGCCGGTGCCGCACTACAGCGGTGCCCTGTTCGCGCCGGGCGATGCCACCTCCAAAGACGGCATCGACCGCGCGCTGGCCCTGCTGGAGGGGCCACAGAACGCCGTGACTGACAAGCAGGTGCAGCGCATGCTGCGCCTGCTCACGCGCACCAAGGTGCGGGTGCGCCAGGGGCGCAGCAATAAGCTGGTGGATGCGCCGGTGGACTTCTCGGCGCTGTCGTCCGAGTACATCGGCATCCTGTACGAAGGCCTGCTGGACTTCGAGCTGAAGCAGGCGGCCGCCAATGACCCGGTCATCTTCCTGGCCGTGGGCAACGAGCCAGCCCTGACCCTGTCGCAGCTGGAAGGCATGGGTGACGTGGTCATCAAGCAGCTCTTCGACGCGCTCAAGAAGAAGGACAAAGGCGGCGGCGACGGTGATGAAGACGGCGGTGGCGAGGACGAAGCTGCCGCTGAAGCCGAGGACGAGGCCGAACCCGAAGCCCAGGCCGATGACGCCGAAGATGCCGCCGAGGCCGAGGAAGACCCCGAACCCGTGGCCGCTGACGCCGATGAGCTGGCGCTGAGCCAGGACCATCTGCAGCGCGCCCAGGCCTGGCTGGAAAAAGCTGCCGTCATCGCAGGCCTGGTGAAGAAGCCGCGTGGCCGCCGTGCCGCTGGTGCTGCGCCAGGCGAAGACGCCGAAGCCCTGGCCAAGGCCGCCCGCAGCCTGTGTGCTCGCCAGGTGGTCCCAGGCCAGTTCTACCTGGTTCGTTGGGGCGGCACGCGCAAGGGCGCGGGCACCTTCTACACCCGTCCACAGTTGGCCGGCCCCACAGTGCTGCGTACGCTGCAGCCTCTCGCATATGACGCCGTGCGCAACGAGATAGACCCGCGCACTGGCCTGACCGAGGTGGTGGAGTGGCAGCCCAAGCGCCCAGCGGACATCCTGGCGCTGAAGGTCTGCGACCCGGCCATGGGCTCAGGCTCCTTCCTTGTTGGGGCTCTGCGTTTTCTTACTGAGGCATTGTTCAGGTCGCTCCATCACCACAAGCTGATCGAGCGGGCTGACGACGGCGGCGTGCCCCGCATGGCCGATGGCCAGATCAGCGAGGTGCTGAGCGACGAGCTGCTGAAGCTGCGCCCCACCGAAGAAGGCTTTGAAGACGCGCTGCGCGCCCAGCTCAAGCGCCACATCGTCGAGCGTTGCCTCTACGGCGTGGACCTGGACCCCCTGGCCGTGGAGTTGGGCCGCATGGCCCTGTGGGTGGAGACCATGGACCGGGACCTGCCCTTCGGCTTCCTGGACCACAAGCTCAAAGTGGGCAACGCCCTGGTGGGTGCCTGGTTCGACACCTACCGCGACTACCCGGCCCTGGCCTGGGACCGCGAAGGTGGCGACAAGGACTATCAGAAGGACAAGCCGCAGAACCTGGTCAACCACTTTTACACCGACGCCAAAGGCAAGAAGCGCGGCGACACCTTCACCGCCGCCATTGCCGCCCGCGCCAAGGCTGTGCCCGAGCAGCTGGTTAGCCTGCTCAGCGGGCAGATGGCCCTGGGCAGCGCGCTGGAAGCCAGCGAGGTGCACGACGAGCTGCTGAAGGTGTTCAAGAAGCTGCACCGCCTGCCCGTGCACGACAGCGACCGCCGCGCCGCCGTCTACCGCGACGAGGTGCTCGCCAACCCGCACTACCACGCGCTGAAGGCCCGCATGGACCTGTGGTGCGCGCTGTGGTTCTGGCCGGGCGAGCAGATCGAGCTGGCCCCGCTGCCGCTGCAGTTCGGCCAGCCTGACGCGGCCGCCCTGGCCGTGGCCACCGAGGTGGCCGCCAAGCGCCGCTTCTTCCACTGGGAACTGGAGTTCCCCGACGTTTTCACGGCCAGCCAGCAGGGCTTTGATGCGATGCTGGGTAACCCGCCGTGGGAAATCCAGAAGCCCAGCTCCAAAGAGTTCTTCTCCAACCACGACCCGCTGTACCGCGCCTACGGAAAGCAGGAGGCCCTGGCCAAACAGATCGAATACTTCCAGGTCACCGCGCAGCTGGAGCACGACTGGATCGGCTACGTGGCCGGAATCAAGGCCATGTCCAACTGGGTGAAGTGCGTGGGCCAGCCGTTTGGCGATCGCGTCACCACGGACAAGGACGAGAAGAAGAAGCACGACCTGAACCTGGGCGGCCGTGGGCGGGATAGCTTCGCCGCGTCACAGCGTCTGCACGATAAGTGGCGCGCCCAGCGCAAGAAGCACAAGGGCTTTGCCGACAGCGGCCACCCCTTCCTGCACCAGGGCTCGGCCGACCTGAACACCTTCAAGATGTTCCTGGAGCTCAGCCACGCGCTGATGCGCCCGCACGGGCGCATGGGCATGATCGTGCCCAGCGGCATCTACAGCGACAACGGCACCACCGAACTGCGAGAGCTGTTCCTGGACCGCTGCGAGTGGCAGTGGCTGTTCGGCTTCGAGAACCGCGAAGGCATCTTCGACATCCACCGCTCGTTCAAATTCTGCCCGCTGGTGATCCAGAAGACAGGTACCACGCAAGCCATTCGATCTGCCTTCATGCACAGCAATGTGTACGACTGGGCCCAGGCCGAACAGCATGTGTTGGCCTACCCGCGTGACCGGGTGCGCGAGTTCTCGCCGTACTCCAAGGCCATCCTGGAGATCCGCAGCGAGCAAGACCTGCGGGTACTGCAGAAGATCTACGCCAACGGCGTGCTGCTGGGCGACAAGAGTGAACGTGGCTGGGGCGTCAAGTACGCCACTGAGTTCCACATGACCAACGACTCCAAGCTGTTCCCGCCACGGCCAAAGTGGGAGGAGAAGGGTTATCAGCCGGATGAGTACGGGTACTGGCTCAAAGGCGCCTGGCAGCCCCGGTGCACGTCAAGCTACTTGTCGCCTCAGTCACGCAGCCAACGGCCGGGTATG